>JAHDGC010000770.1 GCA_020627865.1 Saprospiraceae bacterium
ATTGAGGAAAAAAATTGAGGAAAAAATCAAGGAAGACGATGCGCTTTTATTGAAAGTGCTCAAGGAAAGTAGCTTTACCATAGTTTCAAGAGAAAATTATGGTAAGACAAGCATGATTGGAAATGAATATTATATAATAAGGGGAAAGTTGAAAAAAATAGATGCCCAAACGGAAATCAATTATGAGGTGACGGGAAATCCAACATACAGCACGATGAGTATTGTTCTCTCTATCATGATCTTACCAACACTGATGATTGGCACAGTGGTAATAGAAAAGTCAAATGCACCCATTATTTTTATCGCTTGTCTTTCATTGATTGGACTTGCAATGTCCATGTTTTTACTAAAAGATGAAAAACTAAAGCAAAAAGGAAAAAAAGACTTTGAATATTTTCTTAAAACATTAGAAGAGTAAAGTTCGAAATAATTCATCACAAGTTGTTCAAATAAAAATGCTTCAATACCACAAACTACTTCAACACATCCTTGATAAGGGGACGGATAAATCTGACCGAACCGGCACGGGCACGCGCTCCGTTTTTGGCTACCAAATGCGGTTTGATTTGGCCGATGGATTTCCTATGGTGACGACTAAAAAACTGCACCTCAAGTCTATCATTTATGAACTACTCTGGTTCCTTAATGGGGATACCAATGTAAAATATCTTCAGGAAAATGGCGTTCGCATCTGGAACGAGTGGGCCGATGAAAATGGTGATCTTGGCCCGGTTTACGGGAAGCAGTGGCGAAGCTGGACAGCTCCGGACGGGAAGGTGATTGACCAAATTACGAATGCTATTGATCTCATCAAAAATAATCCAGATTCAAGGCGGATCATCGTTAATGCGTGGAATGTCGGGGAGCTGGCCGATATGGCCTTGAGTCCTTGTCATTGTCTTTTCCAATTTTATGTTGCTGATGGAAAACTTTCTTGTCAGTTGTATCAGCGTTCTGCAGATTGCTTTCTAGGAGTGCCTTTCAACATCGCTTCTTATGCACTATTAACCAAAATGATGGCGCAGGTCTGTGATTTACAGGCAGGCGAATTCGTTCATACTTTCGGGGATGCGCATTTGTACAGCAATCATTTCGATCAGGCGAAGTTGCAATTGAGTCGGGAGCTAAGACCGCTACCGGAAGTTGAAATTAATCCTGAAGTTCGGAGTATTTTTGATTTTAAATATGAGGATTTTAAGTTGGTGGGATATGATCCACATCCGCATATAAAGGCCAAAGTCGCCGTGTAGAGACGCATTGCAATGCGTCTCCACGCGTTTGTGTCCAATGCGTCTCCACGCTACGTGTCTATGTTCAATGCGTCTCCACAGCGCGTGCTACGATCCATTAAAAATCACGGAAATTCTTCCAAAACCAGATTCTCCATGATTTTTAGTCAAGAAATTTTTAATCCTAAATTCATATCCTAACAGGAAAGTCATGCCGCTGTTCGGCTTATATTCAATGCCAGCATAATACCGGTTCCCACATTTTTTTATGGCATCCGAGAGGGTGGGAGTGTATAAAAATTCGGTAGCGAAATTTGCATTGAGTTTCGCAAAAGACTTATGTCCCTTATACCGCAATTCCTTTGTAGGAACCAAGACCCTACTTAAAGGCATGGCCATCGAAAATTTGTATCGGGTTCGGAATGCAAAACCATATTCCAATTCTTGGTTGGTTTTATCATATCGTTGTTCAAACTTAAGCTGGCTTTTGAACTTGAGATTTGATTGCTCGAAGTTACGGGTAATCACCTGTATCCCTCGCCATTCAGATCCTTTTTGAGAAGCGGGTTCCCGAACCCTTACCGTAAAGGCAAGGGTAAATGATCGCCCTTTGCGTGCTTTATAAGTCAACATGGATTGGAGGTCGAGTTTTTTTAGCTCTAGCCTTTCCAGTTCTGCCGGGGGAATTTTTTCTCTTTCTTCGGGACTTTGATAATCTTTCTGTGTTTCATATTGCAAAGCAAAAGCATGGCTAAATTTTTTATTGATCTTGGTCTTAACCATAACATATGGAATAAGGCCAGATTCGTATTGCGCCCGAAGAATATTTGTGTTTAAACAAAATAAGATTAGTATAAATAGTGTGATAACCTTATTTGTTTGAAGAAGGTGGTAACCCGGGGGCTGAGTTATTCTCAGTAGCATGATAATATTACTTTCGATGAAAGTTAAACAGTGCTATAAAAGTAGAGAAACTGTTTCAAAGTAGCAAATAATATGATGTGTTTTGCACGAAGAATCATACCGCTGATGTTTAGGGCAATGTGATTTTTGTATCTTGCGGTCGGAACTTATTTTATGCTTTGTGCTGTTAATAATGTTGTAAAGGTAATCGCAGGTATTGATGATTTGCTGCAAGCTGAGTAAATTCAAAGTATCTGTTCCCATCCTCTCTTTACGGTTTTCATCCCACTATGCCACGATAATTCTAATATAAATAGATTGTCTTGAACAAGGTCAATGACTTTGTTTGAGTACGCAATTCGTTTTGCGTGGATGAACTTTATTGATAAACTAAGAGAACCCAATCCATAAACGTATACCTGAGTATTCCGGAGTTATGCTTCGGGGTACTCCTCCCCGTCTTTGTGCTCAGACCAGCAAGGGTTCGTCTGGCATCAGGCAGCGAAGCGACCTGATGTCTAATATTAGGATGTTGTAAACCCATGTACTCAGGGCTTGCTTTTGCCTTCGTCTTTATAAAAGCTGCCATCGAGGAATTCTTTCGTAAAGTGTTCTTTGTTTTTGGGCTTTGCAAATTTTTCTTTATTGTAATCTGATGATTTTCCCTTGGCAATAGACAAGCTTTTCCAATCTTTTCCTTTGAGCATTTTTCCGATAAAAACAAGTTGGCCGACATGGTAAGCATAATGCGCCAGTTGCCTGTTTATGGCTTCAACGGTGGTATGTCCTTGGTTTCGTATGTATATTGTTGATTGAAAATTGTCTTTGTTCAAACTTTGTAAGGCCTGGAATAAACAAGCCCAGCCTGCTTCCCATTTTTCCAGAATAGCAGCTCTGGATTTGAGGTCTGCCAGAAATTCTTCATCCCTTTTGCGCCATTCTTTTTCACCGTCGGTTATGAGAAAATCCGTCCATCTTGACATCATATTTCCCCAGAGGTGTTTTACGATGATGGCGACGGAGTTGCTGTCTGGATGATATTGCCAGAATAATTCTTCATCGGTAAGTTGGACGAATGTTCTTTCTCCCAGCATTTTATAATATTCGAATTGTTTGGTGACGCTATTCAGATAGTTATTTTCCATTGTTTTTATTTTTTGTATACAATTAAAAGAGAGACTTGCTTGCCTGTGCAGGCAGGCTATATTGCGGAATACATTCAATGTATGAAAAAAAACGAGTAATTCCAAATTAGAAATTACTCGTTTTATGCTGTTAGGTTAGGACGTTTTCCTAAAATTAATTATTATTCATCAAGGTTCCATTATTTGAACTACAAGCACCTGCATCGAAACCAAAATCAATACCACCTACCGATTCCGTTGCTCCTACTACAATCCCCGTAACCATATCTGGTGTGCCAAGTGTAAGTGTGCTAGGGATGTCCGGATCTGTCGTGTCCAGTTGCACCGTATAAGTGCCGGGAGCAACATTAGGGAAGGTATAGCTGGCACCAGTGTTTACTATGCCGGGCGTCGTTTCTACAGTCGCTACAATCATGCCCGTTGATTCATCAATTAAATTAAGGGTAATGGCTCCCGCAACAATATTCGTTTCTGTAATTTCGAAGAGGTCGCTGAGGTCAGTATCCTCAAATAAGGTTCCGGAGATATTTACAACAGCGGTAAACCCTGCATCCACAT
>JAHDGC010000771.1 GCA_020627865.1 Saprospiraceae bacterium
CTATCATGATAGGGATAGCAGTGGTAATTTATCTGGTTTGGCAACAATTCGACCCGGAAGAGTTTGCCAAAATCGAGTGGACAGATCATCTCCTTTTTTGGACTTTTCTCTCTGTCTTTTTACTCCTACTCCGGCACATGGCCTACGCTTTCCGTTTGCGGGTGCTTTCCGATGAACAATTCAGTTGGCGAAAATGCATTGAACTCATCTTCATTTGGGAGTTTTCCTCTGCCGTTTCACCTACGAGTGTCGGTGGGTCAGCAGTAGCGCTTTTCGTGTTGTCACAAGAGAAACTCTCTGCAGCAAAAACGACGACAATTGTGGTTTACTCTGCGGTATTGGATACCATCTTTTTCATCAGCACCCTCCCAATTTTATATTGGCTTATCGGCCCGTCGATTATTCGTCCAAATCTGAAATCCATCACCGATTTCGATGGTTGGGGCTATACCTTCGTTGGGGCGTATATTTTCATGGCCATCTATGGGAGTGTTTTTTATTATGGCTTATTAATCAATCCTCGCCAGATCAAAAGATTGGTAGTCGGTTTTACGAAATTAAGCTTTTTAAAGAAATACAGGAAAGCAGCCATTGAGTTAGGAGATGACATCATCATAACTTCTAAGGAATTGTGGCGGAAAAAATGGACATTCCACATTTCCGCTTTTCTGGCAACTGCAACGGCATGGTCGTGTCGTTTTCTTTTGCTCAATTGCCTCATCATCGCCTTCGTGAAAACCACCCCAATGGATTTCATCTCCCAGTTTGCGCTTTATGCTCGCCTAGAAACCATGTTTGTTATCATGGCTTTCAGCCCAACACCGGGCGGGGCTGGTTTTGCCGAAATTGTCTTCAATGGTTTTCTCTACGACTATGTCCCCCAAGGCATCTCTATCATTATCGCTACCATCTGGCGATTGCTCACTTATTATTTTTACCTCATCGCCGGTGCCATCATTATCCCGAACTGGATTCGGGGCTTACTCAATGAAAGGAAAAAACGAAAATTACAAGAAGAAGTGTAAAAGGCTATTTTATGACTAATAGCGTTCAATCGAAGATTGACCGACAATTCTGATAATCCGACAATCCAGAAAATCCTGCTCCAAACCTTCCCCAGCTCCCATTTTTATTAAAAATAACTTATATTTGTTATTGATATAAATTATTAATAATCAATAACCTACTTATGAAAACACTTGTCCCTAAATCGTATGTACTATCATTTTTCCTTTTTTTCCTTTCTACACTTCAAATTTCCGCACAATGTAACTTCCTCGTTTGCTATGACCAGATCAATGTCTCCTTAGATACCAATGGAGAGGCAGTGGTTTCTTTTGATGTGGTTTTGGAGGGAGATTATACCGGCTGTAACCTCTCCTTTTCGGATACGGCAGGCGATACGTCCCTAGGTTTTACCTGTGCTGATGTCGGTATGTCCATTACCTATGTTGTTACCGATCTGGATTCCGGCAATAGTTGCTGGGGAAGCATAATCGTCGAGGATAAATTAAACCCCGTAATTACCTGTCCGCCAGATGTTACCTTAGTCTGTACGGATGATTATCAGGATCTTGGTTTTACCGAAACCGCAATTGCTACAGACAATTGTGACTATACCCTTTTTTATGATGATATTGTGAGCATTGACCAATGCGGAGAAGGCTCCGTTATGAGAACATGGACAGCCGTTGATATTGCTGGGAATCAAACTTGGTGTGAGCAGTTCATCACTTTGGTGGATACGGCAACATTTAATGAGTCCAATATCCTCTGGCCTTTGGATTACGAAACCTCAGATTGCAATAGTACATTACCGGAAAATTTACCAGAACCTTATGGCTATCCGGTATTTACCAATAATGGTTGTGCTGTAATTGCAAGCTCCTACGAAGATGTAATTATTCCCGTTTTATCTACAGAGTGCTATAAAATTCTGAGGACTTGGACGGTTCTCAACTGGTGTGATTTTGACGGCAGTACGAGTGCTGGGATGTGGGAGCATGTTCAGGTCATCAAAGTGCAAGATTTTGAAAGCCCGGCCGTTATCTGTCAAGACATGGAGGTTTGTATCAATAGCGAAAGTTGTACAGAAATATATACATTAGCTATTGAAGCTATGGATAATTGTACGAATGAGCTTTCCTATTCTTGGAGCGTTGATTATGGTAATGATGGTACCGTAGACACTACTGGAATGGAAAACTTCATCGTTTTTACGACACTTTCCCCGGGTGTAAATTCGGCTCTTTGGACAGTAGAAGATGGTTGTGGTAATGTAACAACCTGTAGCCAAATTTTTTCCGCATTTGATTGTAAGCGACCAACACCCGTTACGGTAAATGGTTTAACTATTGATATATCCTTTATCCAAACCGTGCCAGCGGTGGAGTTAGATGCCGGTAGTTATGATAATTGCAGCAATGAATTGACTTATTTAATACAAATTCCGTCATTAGGGCCTGGGCAAAATACCTTCCCGCCAACTGCTGCATCTTCTTATACTTTTTCTTGTGATGAATTGGGCGTACAGCCTTATGATCTTTGGGTGTTTGATGGAAATGGGAATACAGATTATGTTATTGGCCATATCATTGTTCAGGATAATTCCGGCATGTGTGCAACTTGTGAAACCAGCATCACCTGTCCTCCAGATATAACTATTGATTGCCGGACGGATTATACAGACTTGAGTATTACAGGAGAGGCCGTTGCTTTTAGCAGTTGCCCTCCCGTTTCAGTAACGTATTCCGATATGGAGGCTTTCGATGATTTTTGTAATGAAGGCTTTGTTACCCGTACTTGGGTGGCTGTTGATAATACTGGAGACAGTTCTCTTTGTACCCAAACAATTTCTGTTCAAAACTTGACACCTTTCAATGGTGAAGATATTACTTGGCCGCCAGATTATACCACAACAGATTGTGTGGCGAATACCGATCCCTTTAACCTGCCACCACCATACAATAGGCCGGAATTTAATCCGAATACCTGCAGTTTGCTAGATTTCGGCTGGATAGATCAAGTCATTGGCGATCCCAACAGCGGCTGCTATCGAATTTATCGAACATGGGAACTATACGATGCCTGTTCGCCTTCTTCCGAGTTTTGGTCTTATACCCAAACCATAACTGGGGAAAATACAATCCCACCTTCTTTCGGTGGCTGTGATGATGTTACCGTTTGTGGAAATCCGCAAAGCTGTGACGGGGAGATTGCTCTTTTTGCTAATGCAGAAGATGATTGCTCTGTAAATCTTTCCTATAGCTATACTATAGATCTATTCAATGATGGAGCCGTTGACCTAACTGGAAACACGGGCGATGTGTCCGGAATTTTCCCCGGTGGAACCCATCAGATAAGCTGGACAGCCATTGATGATTGTGGTAATTTTTCAACCTGTAATTCCTTATTTACGATTCAAGATTGTGCAAGCCCGACGCCTATTATCCAAACTAGTCTAACGGCAATTATGAATAATACGGGAACCGTAACTGTTGCCGCCTCAGATTTTGATACGGGTAGTTTTGACAACTGTGAAATTGCAGAAATGCTATTGGTGTATCCTTCTAACCCCAATGCAACAATGCCTGTAAACGGGATGGCCTCCATAAATTTTGACTGTGAACAGCTTGGTGTCCAATTCGTAGATTTCTGGGTGTCGGATGCTGCTGGAAATTGGAGCCTCGCTTTTGCACAGCTTATTATTGTTGATCCAAATGGTGGAAGTTTAATGATTCCTAATCTACAAGAAAATACTTCTTACTATTTTGTTGTTCGCCACAGAAATCATATTGCTGTAATGAGTGCTTTACCCATTAGTTCAGCCAATA
>JAHDGC010000772.1 GCA_020627865.1 Saprospiraceae bacterium
CCCAATAAACTTTTTTGTACCGAAAGGTTTAGTAATCCTTACCAATTAATTTCTGGCACGACGAAAGTGTTACAGCTTATTTATTTAACACAAAAACCTTCGTGACCATCCCGTTCTCATTAGTCGCCTTTACATAATAAGTCCCGACTGTAAACATATTGCTAGAAATTTCTAAGGAGGTATCTTTTACCACACCCGATTTTACCACCTGTCCACTAAAACTGATAATCTCATAAGGCTTTCCGATAAAGTTTTTAGAAAACTCTATTTGACCAGTTCCTGCAATTGGATTGGGACGGATTTGGATGAACTGATCTTTTAATGCAGTAGAGGAGACATCACTTGCAACATAATCTAAGTTCCGATATTCAATAATTCTATTTGGACCACTGCCGGGATAGCCAGGGCCATTGGTGGCAATATAAATAGCACCATTGTATGGATTAATACAAACATCCCGCAGGCGACCAAAATTAGTGAAGTAAATATTTTCTTCTATAATTTCCATGCCATCGTCACTCATTTTGAGTTGGGAAATCCGTTCCGCTCCGCCACTCAGCCCGCCGAGTACGGCCATCAGTACCGAATTTTGAAACTCTGGAATGGCAGGGTGGTTATAATATTCAATACCATTAACGGCAATACAGGGTGACCATTCCTTTAAAGGTTCCCTGACATTGTTGAGGGCACAGAAACTATTTTCCGTAGCGGTATTGCAGGCTCCTTGAACAATGGGCCAACCATAATTGCGGTTCGCTTCAATGATATTAAATTCATCGGATTGCTGGGCGCCATGTTCAGAGCTGTAAATTAATCCATTAGGGCCATGACAAAGCCCTTGTGCATTTCGGTGCCCAAAGGAATAGATATAACTATCTGCGATAGGGTTGTCATCCGGGATGCTGCCATCCAAATTCATCCGCAAAACTTTTCCGCCGAGGTTGTTCAGGTTTTGAGAAATATTAGAATTTCCAGCATCTCCCGTTGTCATCAATATTTTTTCATCGGCTGTCATCAAGATACGGGAACCATTGTGAATACCACCACCTGGAATATCCGACAATATGGTTTGTTCGTTGACAAGGTTTGTGCCATCCCAATCAAAACTGACAATTTTCCCTCTGGTGTTAAATCCTCCAACAACATAATTGTAAAAGATGTAAACCTTAGGAACATTGCTGAAATCAGGATGGAGTGCCAAGCCTAACATGCCAGGTTCCCCACCGGAAGAAACCGAAGATTGGATATTTAGAATAGTTGAGGTGTTTCCGGTTTCTGGTTCGATACGCAAGACTCGTCCACGCCTTTCCGTAACCCAAATGTGGTCATCTGATCCCCATAAAATCTCCCAGGGAATCTGGATGCCTGTAGTAACATCCCTTTCCGTAAGCGTAGTGTTGCCGATAGTGACAGTTTGTGCTTGTATGCTTATGCCCCAAAGTAGGTAAGCGAAAAAACAAAAGAAGGTTTTTGTACTGTTGTTCATTTTTGTGATTTTAAACTTATTGATGCGAAATGCTTTCACCCCTTGATAAGGTTTATGATTTCCTAAAATTTTGTAATCATCCCCGTTGCGAGATAAGATTTGCTGAATAATTTATAGTAATAAACACCCGACTGCCAATGCTCTCCTTGAAGCATGAATTGCTCCGTTTGGATACCTTCAATTTCCTGTACCATCTTTCCCGTTGCATCTGTAATTTGTAGGGTGAAACTTTCTTGACGAGGATTGGGGAATGTCAGTGTAGTTTGTTTGCTAAAAGGATTTGGAGAAATAGAAACATCCATCGTTTTGGGCACACTGGAAGTCCCGGAAATCATCAGACAATCTCCTTCAATGTGTGTAACGGTCGCTTCATAATCTTGGTTAACGATATCATGGATGGCTTCGATACAAATTTCCTCTGCGGTGATTTCTGAATAATGAATCCGAACAAGCGGCTGAGGGAGAAATGATTTCAAAATTGTAGAATCTTGATAGGAAATGCCATATATGGTTTGCTCAGTGGTATTGACAACTGGAAAAATTGGATACATTTCTGGTGGGACAAGATTGTCCACATGCGTAATTTGCAAACCACTCATTTGAAATTGATAGGCAACAATGCTGGCGGTAGGATTCCGGAGTTCTATATCTAAATAATTTTCATCCGGATTCCAATTGCTGATGAACAAAGAGACTTCATCCAAAGGGTTGATGATGCCCTGAAAATCACAATGGTCGTGGGCACCCGTATCGGTATGTTGGTGGCTACTGCCATAATTGATACAACTGCTCATTAAGGCCGCATCAAAGACGGTGAGGTTGCCCTCTCCACTAAGGTCATTGCAAGGAGAAGCTTCAATGTCATTCCCTGACAATAAAGTCACGTAGGCTTCAGCATCGGCCATATCCTGTATACCATTGTTGTCCACATCACCCGTCAAGGCAGGACCATTGCAATCGCCGTTGCAATCCTGTTGCGCATCTCCATACAAAACACCGGCACAATCTACATAGGGAGAGCAATCCTCTAACAAGGTAAATTCGAGTTCACCAGAACTTCTATCCAGATTAATACAAACCTGCGCCCAGTTGTTTAACGAATCGGTTTCTATTCGGCCAAGGGCGTCTGGAGCATGATCCCAATTGACACGAGTTACAAAAGTGTAATCCCCATCCGCAACGTCGGTGACATCAATAAATTGACAAGGTAAACTGGCTCCATAAATATCTTCGCATCCGGCCGAAATTCCCATGTAGCTACAACCATACTGTGGGGTTCCCCCGCCACTACAACCCAAATCAAGGACACAAAATCCATTCTTGAAACCAATGGGTAATTGTTGTCCCTGATTATCAAACAAAACATATTCTGCATAGCCATCATAGTGATAATGGGCGTGGCAATTATCATAGGTGAATTGATCACTTTCTTCCGAGGGGGAACCGATAAAATAATCCGTCTCTCCAAAGTTATCAATTCTAGTCGTGAAGCGGATCAATGTCCTCTGTCCATATCCGTTCATGCATCCTTCCGCAATGTAGCAAGGGTCTGTATTTTCCTCTACGGAAACATAGAGGCTACTTTCAAGTGCAGATTGGCTAATGGCTAGATCTGGTCCAAGCGGACAATCTGGTTCCCCGAAAGGCATACAACTGCCGTCATCAATACTGGCCAGGGGGTTGTAATTACAAGCAGTAGGATCAGTGCAACCAATGACGGGCCCAAAGTAATTAATTTCCCAGCTAACTGGATGCTCGCCACAAGCATCTTCCGCATCTCCTATCCGAATATAGTAAGGGACACCAACATCAAAATAGCCCTGGACAATGGCCTTTAAGGAGCAAGCTTCATTGTTGTCATTATAGAAGATCGTACCACTGTTATCTTCAGCAACAGCTAGGTTCTCGCAACTATCATAAATCCAAATTTTGGTATCACAATTGGTACTGTCAAAACAAGTAGAAATTTCATAGGTGCCGATAGAGTCTGGAATGAAAATGTACCATTGGTCATCAAATGCCGTGGTGTAGGTAGTGCCTTCTTCAATTTCTTCTGCAACATCACAATATTCTCCTGGGGCGCAATTTGTGGTATAGCTAAAATGGTAGTTGAAGGGAGTCGTTTGCAAAAACAATATTTCTCCATTTAACTCCAGGCCATAATTTCCAGAAGCAAAAATACCATCGCCATAAGTGTCTCCTAAGTTGAAAGTGACACAGGCATCATTGGGAATACATACGGTGTCTGCATACGTTTGTTGACTGTTGTAATAATTAGGGGGAACTTCTGCATAAACGGTTCCGTCAACACCAACGATACTCCAATATGTTTCG
>JAHDGC010000773.1 GCA_020627865.1 Saprospiraceae bacterium
CCCATTTTCTTTTTCTTTCAATAAATACAAATACTCAATGACTCCCTGAATCATCCCTTGATTAATCAACTTCTTAAACGGTTCCTTGCTGGGCACCAGTCCTTTGTCGTACAAAAACTTATGCCAGAAGCGGGAATACATCAAGTGGCCAACAGCATGTTCTGTTCCACCAACATATAAATCAACTTCTTTCCAATAGTTCAAAGCTTGCGGACTCGCAAAGGCTTCCTCATTATCTGGATCCATATAGCGAAGGAAGTACCAAGAGGAACCGGCAAAGCCCGGCATGGTATCTGTTTCCCTCACCGAACCATTTGGCAATTCTACCCAATCGGTCAGTCTTGCCAAAGGGGATTTTCCACCGGAAGCCGGCTTGAAATCATCCAATTCTGGCAATTCCAAAGGTAACTCCGAAACTTCCATTGGTTTAGAAACATTAGCCGCATCATAAGTAATCGGGAAAGGTTCGCCCCAATATCTTTGGCGAGAATAGTTGGCATCCCGTAACTTATAATTGATCTTTCGGGTACCCAATTTCCGCTTTTCAATTGCTTGCAAAGTAGCCTCAATTGCTTCGGGTACTTCCATACCATTCAAGAAGCCAGAGTTGATGATCTTGCCTACTTTATCGTGCAAAGTCGCACCGGGGTAATCTGTCTTGTCCACCACATCAATAATCGGCAATTCAAACTTTTTGGCGAAAGCCTGATCCCTTTCATCATCGCTAGGAACGGCCATGATCGCTCCGGTACCATAATCTTTCAACACATATTCCCCAATCCAAATCGGAATTTTGGTGTTGGTAAACGGATTGATAGCGTAAGCACCCGTAAAAGCGCCAGTGACTTCCTTCACCTCGGACATCCGCTCCCTTTCCGAACGAGCATTGACATATTTTTTATAATCTTCAATGGTTTTTGCTTGTTTCGCAGTCGTCAAGAATGGCACTAGGTCGTGTTCTGGCGCCAGTACCATGTATGTTGCTCCAAAAATGGTATCCGGGCGCGTAGTAAAAATTTCTATTTTTGAATCAGAGGCAGCAACATCATCCGCAACATCAAAAAACATCTGCGCCCCTTCGGATCTACCAATCCAATTCCGCTGCATGGTTTTCAAGGCATCTGACCATTCCAAATCCTCCAAGCTATTCAAGAGCCTTTCGGCATAAGCCGTAATTCTTAAGGACCATTGCAACATCGCCTTTTTCTCTACAGGGTGGCCACCTCTTTCCGATAGACCATCTTTTACTTCGTCATTGGCCAAGACCGTTCCGAGTGCTTCACACCAATTGACGTAACCTTTTTTGCGATAAGCCAAGCGATAATTCATCAAAAGTTCATCCTTTTTGCTGGCAGACATGGCATTCCAATCGGAGGCGGAGAAAGTATCCTCGTGGGTAGTTGCTGCATCAATGCCTGCGTTCCCGTTCTTTTCAAAATGGGCAATCAGCTCTGTTATCGGAGCGGCTTTATTGGTTTTATAATCAAAATAATGGGCATAAAGCTGGAGGAATATCCATTGTGTCCACTTATAATATTTTGGATCAGAAGTTTTGACTTCTCGGCTCCAGTCGAAGCTGAAACCAAGGTTATCCAACTGTTTCCTATATCGACTGATGTTATCATCCGTACTTTTAGCCGGATGCACCCCCGTGTCAATGGCATATTGTTCGGCTGGAAGCCCAAATGCATCATAACCCATAGGGTGCAGCACGTTAAAGCCCTTCAATCTTTTATAGCGTGCAAAAATATCGGAGGCTATATACCCCAGCGGGTGCCCGACATGCAGCCCTGAACCTGAGGGATAGGGGAACATGTCCAAGACATAAAATTTAGGTTTATCACTGGTATTACTAACCTTATAAGTCTGGTTTTCATCCCAGAACGTTTTCCATTTTATCTCAATTTCACGAGGTGAATATTCCATATGGTATGTTTTTTAAGCAGCTTTTTAATTTGAGCAGCGAAATTATTTAAAAAATATGAATTTTCCGGTTTTTATAGCGATGTATTTAGAATATTGTTGCTTTTATGGGAATCTGTAATTCCAAAAATATTACCTTTGGGGAGTTTTATACTGGCATTATATAAGATTTTGCTACTGTAAGAACGTTATAAATTAAAGTCATTAAAACATAAGTAATATGATCAAAAGTATTATTAAGCTAGGTTTATTGTTAGTTGTTGGTGTACTAGGGTACAATTATTTCTTAGGAACAGAAGCCGAAAAAGAAGGTGCCAAAAAAGTGGTACAAGAAGTTAAAGATGTGAGTAAATCTTTGGTAGATTTGCTAAAATCGGAGCGGGACAAGATGCGGGATGGGAAATATGACGGCGCTTTTGATAAAATCAGCGATGCCTTTCAGAATTTGAAAGAAAAAGTGAAATCAGGTAGTGCTTATGTTGAAAAACTAGGCGAATTGGAAAAAGAAAAGGATGTTTTGCTGGAAAAATTTAAGGAAGCCGAGGAAAAAGGGGAAGCTGGAGTTGAAGAAAGAAAGGCCTTGAAACCAAAGGTCGAAAAATTGGTTGGAGAAATGGAGGCCATAAAACAAGCAATCGAAAAAGAAAATAAGTAGGGACGTAATGCTTACGTCCCACTAACCCATTCGTAATGCTTACGTCCCAATTGTTAATTCAAAATATCACATGCAAAAGATTTTTTTATATGTTGTGCTGTTTTTGTTTGGTAATATAACAGCATATGCACAAGTAAGGCTAGAGAATCCTTCTTTTGAAGGGGAAAGACAAGATGCAACCGTTCCTTTAGGTTGGCATCCTTGTGCGAAAGGAACAACACCGGATATCCTTCCCGGTTTTTGGGGGGTGTACACGGAACCTTCTGATGGGGAATCTTTCTTGGGATTGATTACCCGTGACGATGGCAGTTTTGAAAGTATCGGACAGCGACTTGATCCTTTTCTGGATGAAAAAACTTGCTATACTTTTAAAATGGATTTGGCTTATTCGCGGAGTTATTCAGGGTATAATATGCCTTTAAAGTTGCGGGTGTGGGGGAGCCGGAAAGCTTGTAAGCAAGAGCAGTTGTTATTCGAAACGGACTTTATCGAAAATACGGAGTGGGAAACCTATGAGTTTATGTTTACAACCAAGAAGCATGTGAAATATATTTTGATCGAGGCGCAGCCTGCTCCGGGTGTATTTATGTCCTATAAGGGAAATATCTTGTTGGATCATTTTTCGGTATTTAGTCTTTGTGATCGGGCGGAGGTAGAGCTGCCTGTTATTTTGCAGAAGTTGTGAAAGTTTTTGTGGGTATTGTAGTTGGGCATAAATACTTCTACACCTCTAAATACATAGTATTCCGAAAATTTTCCATCATAATTGTAGTAATCTTGTGGATCAAATTCTTGCATTAAAGTATCGATTTTTTCACTATTTTAGAATTTATTTATTTCATGATTTGACTGACTTTTTTTCTTAATGTTATACACCATCCACTAAGGCTATTAAAAACTCCCCCCCAAAGTTTATTATCAGCCTACTAAAGTAACCCATTTCATCAAAAAAAATAAAACCTTTCCCAAAAAAGAACAACTTTACCCGACCAACTTTTTTCTTTTGCATTCAAAAAAAATCATTTAGCCTACGCATGTTTTTCGATGCTACAAAGCATAAGGATGTTGTTACAAAAAGTAATTGTCTTTTAGCGAAAGATTACTTTTTGTAGCATAAAAATAAAACAATACTAAGATAAAAAGTACCCCTATTTTTGCAAAACAAAACTATCTTTTTGCAAAACGCATTTATCTTCTCACAAAGTATACCCGTTTGTCTATCCCCGACAAGGACAATTTT
>JAHDGC010000774.1 GCA_020627865.1 Saprospiraceae bacterium
GATACCCCGTACCCTCTGGGTCGGGGTAGTTCATTAATAGATTTCTTCAATTTAAATCCTCTTCAATCCCTCGAAAAGAAAACATTAACTGAGTAAACATTAAACATAAAAAAAACCTAGAATGTTTTCCCTGCATAAAGATTTGTTTTTATAAGAAATAGTTATTATCTTTGCGGGAGAATATTGTTTGATGTTGTATAAAAATTAATTGCCCTCGCGCCCCCTTCATCCCCAAGGGGGTTGCCTGCGCACAACCAATTTTAAAACCGATATAAAATGAAAAAACAAACAGGCCACCGGCAGTACAATTTTCCTGATGCGGATTTGTACGTGATGTGTAAGGAAAGCATCAAGAATGCGCTCCGGGATATTAAGGAATTTGAATCTTATGGTTATGATAAAGGGCGGTTGAAGGGCTTCTCGAACAATTGTGAGAAGTTCCGGAAGTTGCCGGATGATGATGAGATGGTGGGCGACCAGATGATTGTCACGGAGAAAAAATATGATGCGGCGGAGAAATTGAAGACGGCTATCCGGAGTATTATGACGCGGGTGGCGATCAAGTACGGGAATCGTTCGGGGCGGTATCGTAAATTCGGGACGGCCAAGATGGGGGACATGACGGATGCGCAGTTGTTGTTTTGCGGTAGGCGGGTTGCACGGGTGGCTTATGCGCAGATTGATTTTCTGGATGATGTGGGTATCAATGAGAAAAATATCACGCGGGTTACGGATGCTTGCAAAAGATTTGAAAATGCTTTGAACATCCAGCAGGATAAGGTGGCAGATCGGGATATTTCCGTGGAGCATCGGATTGTGCAGGGAAATAAGATTTATCAGGAGCTTATCGTGTTGTGTAATATTGGTAAGGATATTTGGGCCGAGAGCGACCCGGTAAAATATGAGCAGTATACCATTTATGAGAGTAATAATGAACAGAAAAAAATAGCTAAGGCGCGGAAGGACAAGGAGGAGGCGGAGAAGAAGAAGAAGACGGAAAAGTAGCACTTACCTTGTCACACCACCCTCCCTTTTTTTTGCTGACAAATCAAATCTGGCATTAAATTTCCATTAAGGATAATACCATGTACTTTTTAAGGGAAGCCCTGCTTTAGTCCAGTAGCATGGCCTTGAAGTTATACAATTTATTCAATGGAAAAAACAACCATATTATGATTTTCAATGAAAGGGAAGAGAACACTACGATGACCTATAAGCTTAAGGATTTAAAAGTCTTTGGCTCAAAAGAGAACCTCTATCAGAATGTTAAAAAGTATCGAAAGGTTTACAATGATACGGAGTGTAAGTACATCTATTGTGAACTTTCTTTTTATAATAAACTTTTTGATGAGAACGATTGGGAAACAGAAATTACTTTTGTTTGTACAAACCACAATACCGGAGAGCAAGTTTGCGAATTGAAGAAAAAAGTTCGGGTAGTCAAAGAGAAGAATGTCATTTTTGTACGAGAAGGTTGGGGTACACCCGAAGCGGGTTGGTGGAAGAAAGGGACTTACCGCTGGGAGGTTTTCGTTGAAAATCGTTCTGTAGGGAGCACCTATTTCTACATCACTTCTTTTGGTAAAGTTACTGAAGAATCTAATCCATATTTCACGATAAAAGAGGTGAAGTTATTTGAAAGCCCTCGGGAAGGGATGCCATTGGATAAGCGGGAATACCTGAAAACTTTTGCTAGTGAGACGACTCGCTATGTGAATGTTGAAATCAAGTTGGAAAACCATCTCATAGAGCAAACTATGTTTCCGTTGGAGTTTCAATTTAACTTCTACAATGATGCAGGCCAACATAAAGCCTACATGTATTATTTCAAAGAAATTCGGGATGGTGCCAAAACCATCATGCTAGATACGGGCTATGGCTCGGATAATGCAGGCTATTGGTTCAAGGATAAGTATACCCTAGAGGTTATTTTCATGGATCAATTGATTGCGGTTATTCCTTATGAAGTTGCGGATGAAGATGAGCCTTTAGAGGGGGTACATGCATTTTCCACGACCAAGGGAAGGGCTGCCATTCTGCCTGCTGATGCCGGTAAGCCGTCTTTTGCCGAAGCCAAAAATAACCTTGAAGACCTTATCGGGTTGCGTAGTGTAAAAGCACAGATCAACGAACTTTCTACATACCTTCAGTTCTTAAAAATTCGGAAAGATCGCGGCCTAGAAGATAATACCCGCTTTAGTCTACATAGTGTGTTTACAGGGAACCCTGGAACTGGGAAAACAACCGTTGCCAACATGCTCGGGAAAATTTATTTGAGCCTCGGATTGTTGTCACACGGGAAGGTACACGAAGTCGGTCGTGCTGACCTTGTTGGAGAATTTATCGGGCAAACCGCTCCCAAGGTCAAGAAAGCTATTGAGAAAGCACGGGGTGGCATTTTATTCATTGATGAAGCTTATTCCTTGACTAATCGAGGAGACGATGGAAAAGATTTCGGGAAAGAAGTCATTGAAGTATTGATCAAAGAAATGTCGGATGGCCCAGGGGATATTGCCATTATTTGTGCGGGTTACCCGACCCAAATGCAAAACTTCCTGAACTCTAATCCGGGGATGACTTCCCGTCTGCGTAATGTTGTACATTTTCCAGATTATACCCCAGATGAATTGATGGCTATCTCGGAATATACGGCCAATAAAAAAGGCGTTGTCATTAATAAAGAAGCATCTCGGATGATTCATAAAAATCTAGTAGAGGTTTACCGCAACCGAGATGACCAATTTGGAAACGCTCGCTACATCAATGGTATCATCGAGGAAGCCAAGCAAAATATGGCACTTCGCCTGATGGCACCGGAGATCAAAACAGAAGATCTGGAAAAAGAAGACCTTTCTACGATTAGATTAGCAGATATAGAAAAAGTATACAAGGAGTCTAATGGCCAAGATGTTCAGTTGCCGATAGACGAAGCCTTGTTGCATGATGCACTTTCTCAACTCCATGAACTGGTCGGGATGAATGCCCTCAAACAGGAAGTGGATGAAATGATTAAGCTTGTGCGCTATTATAAAGATATTGGCAAGAATGTCAAAAAAGCATTTTCGCTCCATACGGTTTTCATGGGGAATCCCGGAACCGGAAAAACAACGGTTGCCCGTTTGTTGGTGATGATTTACAAGGCCTTGGGCATCTTAGAAAGAGGACATTTGGTAGAATGTGATCGGAAATCGCTGGTAGCCGGTTATGTTGGTCAGACGGCAATCAAAACTGGCGAGTTGATCGAGAAAGCGATTGGTGGTGGCTTGTTTATAGATGAGGCTTATTCCTTAACGCAAGGTGGCAATCAGGATTTCGGCCGGGAAGCCATTGAAACTTTATTGAAAACAATGGAGGATCGTCGAGGGGATTTCATGGTTATCGTTGCGGGCTACCCTGATGAAATGAAACAGTTTTTGGAGGCCAACCCTGGGTTGATGTCTCGTTTTGATAGACAGTTTACTTTCAAGGATTATACCAGCGATGAATTGTTGTCTATTGCTAAGATGATGTTTGATCTGGAGGAGTTGAAGTTGCATGAGGCGGCAGAGCAGCATTTATTGGAATACATTCATAAGCTATTGGATAATAAGCATCGGTACTTCGGGAATGCTAGGACGATTCGGAAAATTGTCACGGAATCTATTCGCAGGCAGAATTTACGCATGGCGGAGATTTTACCGGAGGAACGGAATTGGTTGCAGATTCACACGATTCAATTGGAGGATATTTCTGATTTCCAGTTGATTGAGTCGGAGTCGGAGCCAAAGCGGTATATTGGGTTTCGGTAGATGTGTTAGATTTTAGATTTTAGAT
>JAHDGC010000775.1 GCA_020627865.1 Saprospiraceae bacterium
CAACCTGACAGTAAAACAACATTCATTAATCAGGAATGATTGATAATAAATACTTAGTCAAACAAGCTTTCCTCCACCAAGATAAAAATTGATCTACCTACCACCACTCCATTTTGATTGGTCAATTCTAGGTAGTAATTTCCTTTGGGTAAGTTTTCGAAATCAATATTGAGTTTATGCTCCCCATTATTAAAAAGCTTCTTCTGAAAAAGGGTAAGATGCGTTTGACCCGAAAAATCTTTTATGGTTGCATTTACTGTCTGAGTATTTCTGACGTTGATATTAAAGGTCGTTTTAGATGAACTGATGAGACTTGAGTTCGATGATAACCCAATACCAGTCTCTGCTAATCCAGTAGGTATCGTCAAGTCAAAATAAACTAAAAACATCTCTTCAAACATTCGCCTTCCCTGTTGCATACTCTTGGGAGGATCGCTTGGATTGAGCAGGTTGTCGGAGGTATTATCATATTCAGCGAGTGCATGGATGATGGTTCCGGCCTGTAATTGTAAAGGCTGCTCGTAGTCAAATTGTTGTTTCCATTTCAAATCCCAATCTGTTATCTTCAACAAAACCTGAGAATTTTTACCTTCGGGATCGACTGCAAATATTTCCCATTTTCGGCCTAACAAATGGCTATGTGGCATGATCCCACTTAGTGTTAAATCAAAGGGAACTTCGAATTTTGCATGGTAACGAATCTTTTCACCCGCAGGGATTTTTAATGGTGGGTTGGTCAGGTTATAAGGATGAAGTAAGGGAATGTTTTGATTGATCGTTGAAAGTGGTTTATTTGAAAATTTTATCTTAATGTATGAACTGTCTTTTGTTGGAGCGCCGGTTGGACCATAGTGAATGTGTAATAGCAACTTTGCATTTTTAGGTAATATTTTTCCATTGTCTTTGGGATAAATGGTTGCTCCCTTTAATGGTTGCCAGGTATACCATCTGCTGTGATCCGGTACGAATCCAATCTCTCCAAAACTAAAGTAACCATATCCTGGATCCCATTCATCCAATGCATTGACCTTGTCGGAATTGTCCACGGAAATAAAACAAGATCGAACAATAGAAGCGTTGCCAGGGGCAAATTCAATCGCTGCGATTTCTTTATCCTGTCCAAAGTCAGTAGATAGAACAAAGGTTCGAAACTGATCATAATAAACTCCATATTGCTCGAATGATTCGGACATGGAAATAACGGCATCGGGATTTTCGATGGTCGTTTTTTTATGCTTGGATTCTACGGGTGGCAATTTTCCTAGGTCACCTTTTTCTAATCCACCATCGACCCATTCTTTAATGAGTTCGATCTCCCGGTTTGTCAACTGTCGGTCCCCATTGTAATTGTGGTTTTCATTGACCGTTTTCCACGGAGGCATATATTTAATCTCGGTGACGTATTTTATCATAGAAGCGTAAGCAGACACTTCTTCATAATTGGTAAAGGGCATGGGAGCGATTTGCCCAGCTTGATGACAAGGGGTACATTTATTAAAGATGATTGGTGCGATGTGTTCGGAGAAATTTATGTTTTGTGCAGCCAAGGACAAGCCTGCAAAAAGAAGGAAGGCAATCGTAACAAATCGTTTTTGTAGAAATCCATTGCGCATGTTAATGAAAAGTGATATAACAACCTACGGCATCAGCCCAGGGCTTTGGAATGGCCTCTCCGTTAGTCAGATTTTCGAGGACTTTCAACATTTCGTTTTTGCGTGGGCCATGTTTCATTTTGCCCGGAGCGCGATAAGCATCACTGATTCTTCCCCGGTAAACCACCTCGCCCTTTTCATTAAGGACTACTGCTTCGGGCGTAATAGTAGCCTCTAGTTTTTTAGCGAAGCCCTGATAATTATCTAGTTTTATATTAAAATCTGAAAGGCCATATTCTTTCAGAAATTTATTCGCAGATTTATGTGTACTATTTTTCATAGGGAAGACAGCATAAAAATCTACCTCATTTCCAAATTTCTTATAAGCTTCCTGCAAGGGTTTTGCCATGTAGATACTTATCGGACATTTTTCAGCAACGAAGATATAAACGCTGTAATCGTTTTGCGACAACGCAGAAATACTCGTACTTAAAAATAATAGGATAAAAAGAAATGGTTTTAGAAAATTCATGGTTTATAATTTTTGTATAAGACCGTAATTTTTAATTATGGACTCGTGATTTCTTAACTGTAAAAACTCTGGAAACATTAAACCCAAAATGGATGTCTCCATTTACCCAATTACCAACCGTTTCAGAAATGAATCCTTTTTCGATCATAGAAGTGGAGTTGGTAAAATGCAATTGAAAAACGTGTCCGCCCGTCTCGATGTCTACTCCGATGGATAAAGAATTTCTGTAGCCCGGTGCTAGGGGATCATTCAACACATAAATGTATTCGGCATTGACGGCTAAGCGGTTATTGAGTTTGATTCGGGTGGCTGCACCTAAGGCATAAACATCATTTTTTTCTTCTAATGTTCTCACCAGGTTTCGGTGAACGACCGTGGGCGATAATTGAAAAGAAACAGTGTTGTTAAATTTTCTTCCAAGGATCAATTGCCAGGTGTAATACATTCGGGAGCTAAAATAATTTTCCCGATCCGGGTTTTGAAACTTTATGGTTTTCATTGCGGCAGTTCCTAAAAGCGCAGCTGTGATTGGCATATTTTTCTTCCCGGTACTTTGTCGCAAAAACCGATATTTTAAAAATCCGTCTAGAGTTTTTTCATAACTGCTCCGACCAAACCCCACAGTGATATTATCGGTAATTCCATAGTCTCCTCCAATTCGGATAGTGGCACCATCTAATCCAAACAATTCATAAAGTCCTCCATTTAAAAAGCCAAAGCGATGTGATATTTTTATATCTAATACGCCTCCTGCCGTACTTTCTATGGAATGGAGATTGATTACCCGATTAGTCTTGAAAGCTGCTGTCGTAAAGTTCGTTACTTCTTCTTCGCCCAACAAAGAGAGCAGATCCCCTTCTTCTTGTGCCTGAAGCAGGATGCTTAACGAGATAAACAGTAGTGAAAATATTGTTCTCATATATACTGAATTATTTGACTTCTTTCTCTTTGGAGGCGGAGCGTTGTTGTTTTATAGCGATTTTAAATCACGCTAAGAACGCAAAGACTTGAGGGTTAATTATTGATTCCTATGCGATCTCGGCGCGATGGTATTTTTACACTTTTAGTTTTTCTGAGTAAGCGAACTATTTTTCTTTTTGAATAACTCGTAATTCATATCTACAGAAATCTGAACCGTCTTGGCAATATTATCTTTGACAACGGAAGGAATTTTTATTTTATAATCTGCTACGGCTACTTCAAAAGTTGAGATCGCTGAAATTTTTCCGTCTTTAACATTAATGGTTCCTTCGGCTTCTACTTCATTCGTTTCACCGTGGATGGTAAGTTTACCTTTTACTTTTACAGGATAGTTTCCATCCTTTGAAAAATCAACTGCGGAAATATCTGCGATGGTTCCTTTGAAAATTGCTTTAGGGTACTTATCACTCTCCATATAATTTTCATTGAAATGCTCTTGCATTAATGCTTTTTCAAATTGGAAAGCTTTTATTAAAACCGCAAACTCCATTTTTCCAGTTGCGATATCGATGATACTTGTTGCTTTTTGATTAGAAGCTTCGATTTTTTCCAATGGGGCTTCTGAAGAAAAGGTGATCTTTCCAGTTCGGGTAAAGTGTTTTTGAGCTTGGAGATTAGTTCCAAGAAATAGTATACAGGTGATGAATAAGACTTTTACGAATTTCATTTTATGTGTTTTTGATTTATTTTAATAATTAAACT
>JAHDGC010000776.1 GCA_020627865.1 Saprospiraceae bacterium
ACAGCAGGATTGGGGTAGATAATGAGTTTGTCTGTAAGGATATGTTCTGCAATTCTTTTTTTCAATTTGTTTGTATAATCATATTGTTGTGCTTGTCTTGCGTTAGACATCTTTTTTCCACAAATTGCTATTTCATTGATGAGGGCATTACCATCAATCCTGGTGAATGTAAGGTGTTGTGCATGCACATTAATCTCTTCAAAATCTCGCCATTGTGGTGGCCATGCATTGGCATCAAAAGATATAAAGGGCGGATTATTGTCTTCCGGCAGTCCGGTAGCGACTTCAAAAATGCCATCACCGTAACCATCAAACAGGTGGATGCTGCTGATATTATAAGTAGTTCCAAGATCAATATAACTTTGTACGCCATCAAACCAAGGATACTGCCACGAACTGGAAACTTCATTGCCACTTCCATTTAGAGGATCACCCATTTCATCTTGCTCATCGACAAGGCTTCCGCCAAATTGTAGGGCTGCTGCACTCGTTCCATTCCAATTGTAAAACATCTCTGGAGATAAATCTAATTGACAACTGCCCGTTTCACATGGTGGACAATCACCGCCACAGTCAATGCCAGTTTCATTTCCATTTTGAATACCGTCAAAACATGTTGCACACGAAGTGCAATCACCACCACAATCAACATCGGTTTCATTTCCATTTTGGATGCCATCATTGCAAGTCGGCTGATTTTCTTGTTGGACACAAATCGCCATTTCATTGATTAGTGCAGAACCGTCGACTCTAGTAAAAGTAAGATAGCGAGTATTGATATTTAGATTTTCAAAATCCTGCCATTGTGGAGGCCATGCATTGGTGTTGAAAGAAATAAAAGCAGGGTTATCGTCCTCTGGCAATCCTGTTGCGATTTCAAAAATGCCATCACCATAGCCATCGAATAAATGGATGCTGCTGATGTTATAACTTGCTCCAAGATCAATATAACTTTGTACCCCATCAAACCAAGGATATTGCCAAGCACTAGAAACCTCATTCCCGTTCCCGTTTATGGGATCACCCATGAGAGTTTGCTCATCTACAAGGCTTCCTCCAAATTGTAGGTCTGCCGCACTCGTTCCATTCCAATTGTAAAACATGCCGGGGGATAAGTCCAGTTGACAACTGCCCGTTTCACATGGTGGGCAATCACCACCACAGTCAATGCCAGTTTCATTCCCATTTTGAATACCATCGGAACATGTTGTGCACGAAGAGCAATCACCACCACAATCAATGCCAGTTTCATTCCCATTTTGAATGCCGTCGGAACATGTTGTGCACGATGGGCAACCACCACCACAATCAATACCAGTTTCGTTCCCATTTTGAATGCCGTCAAAACAAGTTGCCATTACAGTCGAATCCGGTTCTGCACAAATAAAAATTTCTGAAATTTTGGCACCAATATCTGTTTTGTAAAAAGTCAAATATCTCGTGGTTGTATTCAGGTCTGTAAACCCTCTCCAATCAGGCGGATAAAGATCGGTTGTAAAATCAATGATGGGGTCAAGATGCTCTTCTGGAAGCCCAGGGGCAATTTTGAAGTTTCCTATTCCCCAAGTATCATAAAGATGAATTTCATGAATTGCGTACTCTCGCCCAAGATCAAGATAAGTTATCACATTATCTTGAAAAGGAATTGTCCAGTCAGATTGTACTATGCCTCCAACATTATAATTGGGCAAGAGCACATTGGCTTGCTCGTCGGCTAGACTTCCTGCTGTGTTCGTCGTATTGGCAGGGGTTCCGTCTGTGTTGAAAAACATATCGGGGGTGATATCTACCGGACAATTGGACAAGATGCCCTGATTGTCCGCAAGCAACGTAATGTCATCAATGTAAAGGGGGTTGGTTCTGTCAAAAGTTGTGTGAAACCGAAATCTTATGGTGATAAGTTCCCCGTCAAATGCACTTAAATCGACAAAGCAACCTTGGTCGTATGAAAAGGCATTCTCCCCTGGTGGCACGGTTGTCAGTTCCTCATTTGATTTTTCCCATACTGTCGTGAAATTATCTCGGCAATTTGTACCTACAGAGATAGATAAAGTTGTCCTGTAATCTTCACTTAGATTTTCAAATTCCTCAGTGGTAACGCTCCAAGCTTCATTGAAATATAATCTAGTGTTTGTCGAGTTTGAAAGGTAAAATGGTTCGAGGTACATATCATAGGTGACGGGAACACCGGGGTTATAATATTTCGTCGTGTACATGTAGTTGTATTCGGAGGATTCGTAAGACTGTATATACCAAGGGCCAAAAGTGTTGGGCTGTGTTGTAACTGTAGGTTGATTGCCGATAGTATATTGTTGATACCAATCTAGCGGGAGTTGGTAATCCAGACTATCAAAACGCTGTATGTATGGAGGTGTGGCATAGGAGTCTGGACTTCTAAGGGTAAAGGTCTTTGAAAGTGTATTGTTGGAGTTGTCTTCGTCGGGTTGGTTGTTGGGTAAGGATAAATGAATACTTAAGGTATGATCTCCTATAGTTAAATTTATGGGATCAAGTTCCAAGGTATCATATGCAACAAAAGGTAGGTCTAAATTAAAGTTTTGGGTATATGTTGTTGTGTTGTCAAGGGTATAATTAACCGTGAGGCTTGTAAGCGGAAATCCTATATTCCGAATTATGATTTTAGGATAAAAGACATCATCGCAAATCGTATCCTTCGAGGGGAGAATTTCTGCAAGTAAAACATTGTTTTGTTCTGGCATTGAACAACCCAATGAGTTTAGTAAATCAGCGCGTGCCGTAGTGACAAAAGCATCTCGCATTCTTTCTTTCTGGCCTTGCGTAAAGCGGTTCCTGTTGTTGCCACAATAACTCATGTAATTTCTTGAGGCATTTTCAAAGATGCCTTCGGTTGTACATGTTGCGGAGGAGCAAGACCCTCTTTTATGGGGAGGCGTATCACATACAAGATCTCCTTGGGTGTTGCAGTCGGTATTTAACGGGCAATTACTACCGCCATTATCTCCTTGAAAAGTATGGCGAAGGTTTAAGCCGTGCCCAAGCTCGTGGGTAAGGGTTATCGCATTCGTCGAGGAATTTATTGGAATAACGGTACCATCATAGGGGCTTCCATTGGGGTAACTTGCATACGCTCCAGCTCCTTGGACAACAGTGACACACCAAACGTTGTAATAATCCGAAACAGGCCACTTGCTCAAGTCTTTAATCAAATAATCATTCACGCCATAATTACCGGAATAGCGGACACCTTCTTCCGCATAACCAGGAACAACACTTCCATCCACTCTGTTGATGCCAGAGCTAGGGTTCCCCTGTGGGTCATTGATCGCGAGGCAAAACTGAATGTCCGTATCAACACCACCATACAGCCCCGCAAAGCGATTGTTCATGATATCAAGAGCATCTTCAACAAACGCATCACTTATATTATAGCCCTGGCCCAATGGCTCCCCCAAATGGATAATGTGAAAAACAATGGGGACGACGATCGTGCTGTCAACATTGTTGTTCCATGTATTATTTTCCCTGAAATGGACGAGTTGCTCCGTCGCTCTTTCATTTTGCTGGAATGCCTTTCGGTAGCTGGCATCCCTCTCCATCAGGATATTATGATACGAGTCGGTTCCACAATCTTCCTGACTAAGGCTGGTCAGGGATAGCAACAAGAGGCAGAATAGGATTAAGAGCTTGTTGGGAGTTTGGTCTTTAGGGCGAGAGTAGTCAATTTTTTGATTGGACGAGGCGCAAAAAACGGAGTTATGCCTTAGCATAATGAGTATTTTTGTAACCCCGTCT
>JAHDGC010000777.1 GCA_020627865.1 Saprospiraceae bacterium
GATGGATTTCGTGCTGCTACTTGCTCCAAAAGCAACTATTTTATGAGCCATTTTTTAGTGTTTTTTATAGTTAATTTTTTCTGTTACTTATCAATACACTGTAATCAATACACTGTAACATAAATTCTTTATAATTTTATTTTCCTGCAAACGTTCCAGACATTTGCATGTCTGCCTGCCTGGCAACCTGCCTGGCAAGCCACGCAGACAGGGCCACGCAGACAGGGCAAGGACATGCCGTCCCTGCCTGCGTGACCGCAGTTCAGGCAGGCCGATGGGACTCGTTTTTATAAGAAACTTTTGTTACACGATATTCAACAACATAATAGGCTACAAGTTCATTAAGGATGCAAAATTATAATAAAAAAGTTATCCTGCAACTTTTTTTTATCTTTGTAAAAAACAATCAGATATTATAGCAATAAAGTTTTTGTTCTTTCTAAAATAAAATATCATGCTTGAACGAAAAAAAATTTACGGTTTACTTATTCTTAATTGTTTCCTTTCGCTTTCGATAGTAACCGCTCAAGATAAAGGCATTTTCCTCAAGAACCTGAATTATGTTGATGTCGAAACGGGAGATGTTGTAAAAAACACAAACATTGAAATTTACAATGGTAAAATACAAACCATTGGTAAAAAAATAAATCCTAGAACTGATGCAGCAATAATTGAAGCCTCTGGGCAATGGTTGATACCAGGCTTGGTTGATGCACACATTCATTTATTTCAATCAGGCGGAGTATATACCAGACCCGATGTAATCGACTTGCGCTATTTACGAAGTTATGAAACAGAAAGGCAATGGCTTCAAGACCATGCAGATGAAATCTTACAAATATACATCCGTGCGGGCATTACCAGTGTTATTGATGTTGGCGGACCTCTATATAATTTTGACATCAGGGATAAATTTAACCAGACAAATAAATCACCCAACATTTCTCTTACAGGCCCACTCATTTCCACTTTCCAACCGCCAGAATTTGACATTGAGAACCCTCCAATCATCAAAGCCAAAAGTGCGGCGGAGGCCATACAGCTTGTTAGGGATCAACTCCCCTACAAACCGGATTTCATCAAAATATGGTATATCACCCTACCGACCCAATCTGCTGAATCTACTTACGATATTGTGAAAGCAACCATCGCAGAAAGTCACAAACACAAACTCAAAGTAGCCGTGCATGCAACAGAACTCAACACGGCTAAACTTGCCCTCAAGGCCGGTGCTGATTTTCTGGTACACAGCATTGATGATCCTGCCGATGAGGATTTTGTCAAACTACTTAAAACTAATAATGCCATCTACATTCCAACCCTAATGGTGCATGAAAAATATGTGCAAAGTATGACCGGACAACTACAGCTTTCTGACGAAGATTTCAAATTCGCCCATCCTATTCCGTTAGGTTCTTTATTTGATTATAAGCATTTGGCTGACTCTGCATTTTTAAAATATCAACAATATGCGCCCTACCTCAATAAAACCTTGCAACGTCAAGACAGTATTCGAAAAGCCAATCTGAAATATTTGGTAGCACAAGGCGTCACCATCGCTACCGGAACAGATGCTGGAAACATTGGCACCCTCCACGCTTCCGCTTACTTTGAAGAAATTCGACAGATGAAAATGGCCGGATTAAGCAATCTTGATATTCTCAGGGCATCTACCATTAATGGGGCAAAAGTTTTACAAAAAGAGCAGGAAACGGGTAGTATTAAAAAGGGAAAACAGGCAGATCTAGTATTACTTAAAAACAATCCGCTTACAAATCTAGATATACTAAAAAATCCAATTGCGGTGATTAAATCCGGTCAATTATTTTATCCGGACTCCTTGGCATTTTCCACACCTGCAATGCTCGCACAACAGCAACTCAACGCCTATAATGCCCGAAATATTGAAGCTTTTCTTGCTCCTTATAGTGATGACGTAGAAATCTATACCTTTCCCAATACCTTAAAATCAAAAGGAAAAGAAAAGATGCGAGAAACCTACGAAAGCATGTTTAATCGGGTTCCCAATTTGCATTGCAAACTCGTGAACAGAATTGTAGAAGGGAACCAAGTTATTGACCAAGAGGAAATCAGTGGTTTTGGAGATAAGGTTTTTGGTGCAGTGGCCGTTTACAAAATTGAAAAAGGAAAAATTGCGAAGGTTTATTTTATGCAGCAGTAGAGACACGACGCATCGTATCTCTACTAAAATCTGACTATTACCACGCATCCAGCAAACCACTCATCAATCCCATTGTAATAGTCCAATAACCGATTGTAATGAACATATTTTTCCAAGTTTTTCTCTCATACAAACCATTCGTGATTACAACAGGCATCACCATCAACAAAGCGAGGAAAACCCCATGAATTACACCATGCGCAAAGGTATTATTTTTGATGGATTCCCCTTCCAGACCTCCGGGGGGATGCCCTGTAACTAGAATCACTTTTATAACAAAAGCCATAAGTAAGGACATTAATAAACACACGATCATCACCATAGGCATGTTGAAGCCATCCTGAAGTTCTTCTTCGGTTTTTCCTAGAGAATTCATCCAAGCCGTTCCTAATGTTTTCGGATTATAATACAAAAAACCAACAATTGTCGGGATTAATGCCGCAACGAGTACTGCTAAAAAATTAAATTCCATAATGATTTGTTTTTCGTTTGTAATTAAGAGTATGTTTTACGGAACTAATGTAGTAAAAAATGTCTCAAGTTTTATTTTTTGTAAAAAAAATATGGATTCTACACGAAAATTATTGTCCAGAACATAAAAAAGTTCGTATCTTCAACATTGTATAACGATTTCAAAATAATATAGTCACATGGAAGATTACGCTTTGGCCTTAACGTATGCTATCCCCTTTTTTACGATCCTCATTATTATTGAAGCCGTAGTCGGTTATATAAAAGGTATGGAAATCAACCGTTCTATGGATACCATTTCCAGTTTGAGTTCCGGCATGACCAATACCTTAAAAGAATTAATGGGGCTAACAGTTATTATTATTAGTTATGATTGGATGGTCAGGCATTTTGCTATTTTTGAAATCGAGTCTACGATTATGCTTTACGTTCTGGCTTTCATCGGACATGATTTTATGGGGTACTGGTCACACCGTTTCAACCATGTTGTTAACGTCTTCTGGAATCGGCACATTATTCACCATAGCAGTGAAGAATTCAACCTCTCTTGTGCCCTCAGGCAATCCATATCCGCTTTCATTGGCATTTATTTTTTCCTGTATATTCCCATGGCCATTATTGGTATTCCTTCCGAAGTCATCATGGTCGTTGCCCCTATTCATCTTTTTGCCCAATTTTGGTATCATACTCGTCTGATAGACAAAATGGGGTTTCTGGAATATATTATTGTGACCCCTTCTCACCATCGGGTGCACCATGCTATAAATGATGAATATTTGGATAAAAACTTTTCTGAAATTTTTATCATCTGGGATAAATTGTTCGGTACTTTTCAGGAGGAACTTCCCGATGTGCCTCCCGTTTATGGCGTAAAAAAACCTGTAGAAACTTGGAATCCAATTTTAATTAATTGGATGCATTTTTGGATTTTGCTGAAAGATGCTTGGCGCACAGAAAAATGGTGGGATAAAATCAGACTATGGTTTATGCCAACCGGATGGCGACCTGCTGATGTTGCGAATAAATATCCCATTAGTTTTACAACAAATCCGTATGAACGCCCCAAATACGATACTCCAGCATCTCTATTCCTACACGGTTGG
>JAHDGC010000778.1:0-1584 GCA_020627865.1 Saprospiraceae bacterium
AGGGACTTCTTTTATAATTCGGGTGCAAAAATACGGAATTCAATCAGGATCTTTCGTTTTTAGGTATAATTAAAAAAGTTAACACCATGCAAATATAACACTTTTTTGAATACAAATTATTATTTTATATAATATTTTATTTTCATGCGTCTATTTTTCTATTCAAATTATTGATAGCAATCCCGATTCTATCGAGCTTCTTCCTTGGTAATGTTAATCAAGAAATATACCTTTATCTGAGTGTTAGGATTGTCCAATAAAAATTACAACATGGATTACGATAAAATAATTGCAGCGTTGGCAAAAAATGGGGATTTGTTTAAAAATATGCTTGAGGGATTATCTCGTGACGAGTATCTTTGGAAACCTGCACCGGAAAAATGGTGCTTGCTGGAAGTGGTATGCCACCTTTTTGACGAAGAAAGGGAAGATTTTTGGGCAAGAACCAAACATGTACTCGAAACACCTGATTTACCCATGAAGCCAATCTATCCAGCAACATGGGTCGCCAGCAGGAAATATTCGGAACAAGATTATGCTTCCGTTTTAGAAAAGTTCTTGGCCGAAAGAGCCGCATCTGTCCAGTGGCTTCGCTCGCTTAAGGCGCCAGCTTGGGGGAACAGCTATCAACATCCGGAATTGGGTACGCTGACGGCAAGGTTGTTTTTGGTCAACTGGCTTGACCATGATTATTTGCATATCCGGCAGATCTTGAGCTTGAAGCATGGGTATCTAGGCGTGTATAGTGGTGAAGGATTGTTTTATGCTGCGGGGGAATAATTGGTGATTGGAGGATTTTATTGAATAGGGCCAGCAATGGTCATAAAAAATAACTTTTGGAAAAAAAAGGACGATTATTGCTGATCCCTACACCATTGGGACAAGGCAGTATGCACACGATACCGCCTTATGTACTGGAACAGCTTTCCGGCATTCAGGTTTTCATTGCAGAAAGGGCTAAAACTGCCCGCCATTTTATCAAGGCTGCTTTGCCGGAGAAGGATTTGCCTTCGTTGGAAATATTTGAATTGAATAAGCGGACTTTGCCCGAAGAGTTAACGGAATTTTTGCTTCCAGCGGAAAAGGGAGAAGATATTGGCTTGATGTCGGAGGCTGGTTGTCCAGGGGTCGCTGATCCAGGGGCGGAGATTGTTCGGCTGGCACATCAGAAGGGGATTCAAGTTGTCCCTCTCGTCGGGCCGTCTTCTATTTTGCTAGCCTTGATGGCTTCGGGCATGAATGGACAGGGTTTTGCCTTTCAAGGTTATCTGCCGGCAAAGAAACTGGAGTTGGCGAAAGCTTTAAAAAAATTAGAGCAGGTTTCTGGAAAATTAAAACAAACCCAGATTTTTATCGAAACACCCTATCGGAATCATGGGTTGATTGAGGTGGCGTTGGCTTCGTTGAAATCTAGTACGCGGCTTTGCATTGCGGCAGAGCTTACTTTGTCGACGGAGTTTATTTTGACAAAAACTATTGGGCAATGGAAGAAAGCGACGATTCCAGATTTGCATAAGAAGCCGGTTATATTTTTGTTGCAGGCCTTATGAGACCGCTGCGCTGAGAGAATAGAGACCATTCGCT
>JAHDGC010000778.1:1684-3750 GCA_020627865.1 Saprospiraceae bacterium
CTGAGAGAATAGAGACCATTCGCTACGCTTATTTTCAGAGAGTCAGACGCAGTGGTGGTTGAAACTTGAGTTGCTGCTAAATCAATATAAGTTACCAAAAATCTACACCTTCGTCTAAACATAAAACCATATACATAACCTTATAGCGCATTTTCCGTTATATTAGCAGGAGGTTGTGAACATCATAAAATATCGTAAGCATTACGATGTTACAAAATAAAAATCTAAATATTATGAGTATGCAAGATATTGCAGTTGCTGAAAAAACATTAAACAAAAAGGGATTCCTAGATCTAGAAGTTGATCCAACTTTGGATCTGGAGAAGGAAATCCAGAAGTTGAAAAAGGAAAAAAATGCCATTATTTTGGCGCATTATTATCAGGAATCCGAAATTCAGGATATTGCGGATTATATTGGGGATAGTCTCGGGCTTTCGCAAAAAGCAGCGTCTACGGATGCAGATATTATCGTTTTTGCTGGGGTACATTTTATGGCGGAAACGGCCAAAATGTTGAGTCCGCAGAAGAAGGTGTTGTTGCCGGATTTGAAGGCAGGCTGTTCCTTAGCGGATTCTTGTCCACCGCCTTTGTTCCGGAAATTTAAGGAGAAGTATCCGGATCATGTTGTCGTGAGTTACATTAATTGCACGGCAGAATTGAAAACGCTTACGGATATTTGCTGCACTTCTACCAATGCGGTACATATCATCGAGAGTATTCCGAAAGATAAAGGGATCATTTTTGCGCCAGATCGCAATTTGGGGAAATATTTGATCAAGAAAACCGGTCGTGATCTCGTGCTTTGGGATGGTGCCTGCATGGTACATGAGATTTTTTCTCACGAGAAGATTACTAAACTGATGGTTCGTCATCCAAATGCGAAGTTTATTGCCCATCCGGAATGTGAGGATCATATTTTGGAAAAAGCTGATTTTATTGGCTCCACTACGGGCTTGCTGAATTTCACGAAAGATGATGACGCTACGGAGTTTATTGTAGCTACGGAATCGGGCATTATTCATCAGATGGAGAAGGCATCTCCGCATAAAACGTTTATCCCTGCTCCTCCGGAGAATACCTGTGCTTGTAATGAGTGTCCGCACATGCGCTTGAATACGATGGAGAAGCTGTATCTCTGCATGAAGCATGAGTTGCCCGAGATTATTTTGCCGCAGCGGATTATTGATGAAGGCGTCCCCTCTATTGATCGGATGTTGGAGATTTCGGCAAAGGCAGGCCTTTAGATCGCTGTGCTTCTAGATGTTAGATATTAGATCATTCGTTCGCTCATTGTTAGACCGCTTCGCTGACAGAGGTCAGATGCGGCAGTGGTTGGATCTTAGGGACACTGCTAAAATCTGAGATGCTTTAGTGGGAGAAGCTTAGGATACTATTTAAAAATTATAGAACGCTGTATTGCTGGATAGTTGAGTACTAAATTAAAATTTGGGAAAGATGTCTGGGGATACAGCATTATTTTTTTTGTTTTTTCTACATTTATCCTTCACATTATCATTGCTACCTTTAATCTGGTATTTTTTAGGCGCTATTCTTGAATTCCATATCTTAGTGGGAACGATAGGCCTACATTCATAGTTATTAACTTTCGACTGTGGAGAGTAAATCCAGTTTCCAAGAACAGATTAACATAATTCGACCCAGTTTTATGGCAAAGAAGGCAAGAATGCAGCATTTTCGCAATAACATTTTAGAATTTAATGCGTTTTATAGTAACTTTGCGCGAATTATTTTATCTCATTGAACCTTGTCTCTTTCAATAAAAATCAGGGGCATTCCTAAAACTTTATCAACGTGAAAAAGCTTTTTTTCCTGTCTTTATTTGTGGTTCTCAGTATTTCAATCAATGCCCAGCGGGGTTGGGAAGCCGGTGGTTGGCTTGGTGTTTCCAATTATTATGGGGATTTGAATACGACTTATTCTTTAAAACGCTCTGGTCTGGCTGCGGGAGTTGTCGCCCGATATAATTTCAATAATCGGATTTGTTTAAAATTCGGAGGAAGTGCCACAACCATTGGGGCAGATGACAAAAACTCTCCCAATTCTTT
>JAHDGC010000779.1 GCA_020627865.1 Saprospiraceae bacterium
CAAAATAATCCGAATCCATTTAACGGAAATACCCTTGTTGGTTTTGATTTGCCAGCAGCGATGCCTGCACAATTGACCGTTCATAATGCCCTAGGTCAAGTTCTTAAAGTTTATGAAGGTGATTTTGCAAAAGGTTACAATACGATCATGCTTAGCGATATTTTTGAAAATGCCGGCGTCTACTATTACACCTTAAAAACCGAAGACTTCACGGCCACCAGAAATATGATTTTCCTAAAATAAATAGTTAAAGGGTAGGGATATGATTTCGGTTGTATTCCTACCATTTTTAATCGTCCGAAAAACTGATTACTTTTTTATAGATAATTTTGATGGTTCTTTTACAGATCTTGCGATGAAATTGCCAAGGCTTTTGTCTTGGTGATTTTGTTGCTTTTTTACACGTCCCAATCCTGTCTCAATAACATCCCTTACAAGAATGAACACCTCCCTAATAATAGTCTCGTAGTTCATATTTTACGATTAGTTTTGCTTTCGTTATTTTTATTTCCACGACTAAATTTTTTTTGCGTACTTTTGAAGAGGTGTATTTGATAAAAAATTATTAATTTTATAATAATGTTTGATAACCCATCTACTGATTTAGATTTAGTAAACCTTCGTTTTAAAGTGTTCTGTCGTATACTACTGGGCAAAATTCAGAACTATGATGGTGCCGGTACTCTGTACCTCTGATAGCTCCATAGGAGCGGCACCATTTGTAATAAAATGAACACCAATAAATGCTTTAAGGTACGTAGTACCGACACCATTATGCGGTATAGATTATGAAATGTCCAGTAGTATGGTTCTACCGCATAATTTAGGTACGGGTTATTGCTAATAAGCAGATCCTACCTGCGTATTCGCAGGATAGTATACCTTTGTTGCTTCAACCGATTTACAACAAACAAAACAATGAATTTATACAAACTCATACTATTATTAATTTTGAACGCCTTGTTTTTTATACCATTGCAAGGACAATCCCTCCACTTCAATATTCCGGAGACCGATGTGTTTCAAGGAGACACCGTTCGCTTGCGGATCAAAACTGCTGACTTCAACAATATCGTCAGTGTACAATATTCGATCAATTGGGATTTTTCCATTGCGCAATACCTATCCAATGAACAAGTCGATTTAGAAGATGTTGCCATTGGAGATGTGATGGCAGCTAATGGAGAGCTACGGGTTTCTTGGTTTGATATTGCAGGAAATGGTGTAACTTTACCGGACAGCAGCATCTTTATTGATCTCCTCTTTCTGGGGATCGGAGATATTGGTACGATGACGGATGTTTTGATTTCTGAAACGCCACTGGCTATCCAACTTTTTCGAGATAGTATGGGGGTAAATGTACCCCTTGTATTGGATGCAGATCAGGGAAGCGTGACGATCATCGAACCGGAAGTGTTGCAAGTCACTGCGGAAATTATCGAAGTGCTCTGTCATGGAGATTCCACCGGAAGTATTTCTCCTGTCGTTACCGGAGCGCCAGAAAACATTTCCTTCAATTGGATCGGACCTTACGGGTTTACTGCAACAACACAAAACATAGAAAATTTATCGAGTGGTTTGTATAGTCTTTCTATTCTAAATGAATCTGGAAGTACCATCCATGTAGAGAGCTTTATCGTTATCCAACCGGCCAATGCTTTGGGGGCAAATGTCCTAGATGCACAAGATTCCGATTGTGATGCTGCTACAGGAAGCATATTGTTTGAGCCTATCGGAGGCACGGCTCCTTTTCTTTATGACATCGGGGAGGGGGCACAGAATAATCCGGAATTCACAGCTCTTGAGATTGGGGATTATCAATTAACAATTATTGATGGTAATGGTTGTTCTGCGACGGAGCGGTTTGCCATTACCAGCCCGGACGGCCCTGTGGTTGATCTGGGGGAAGACCTTGAACTTTGTGAAGGCGAGGCACTTGATTTAGAAGCAGGAATATTTGACAATTATCAATGGAACAACGGGGAGGAGGTTGCGCAGATCAGCGTTGAGACAAGCGGTATTTATGCAGTCACGGTTTCGGATGAAGCCAACTGTACTGCTAGCGATGAGATCACTGTGACCTTTCTCCCCGGTATTGATCTAGTGGTGGAAACGGATAGTGTTACGGTTTGCCCAGGAACTACGGTGAAACTTGAGGCTTTTGGCGGAACAAACTACGAATGGTTTGCACCTGAAGGAGGATTGTTAAATCCGGATGGACTGAATCCCTTTGTCGCGCCAGAAGAGGAAACGGAATACACGGTGATAAGTTCCAATGATTGTGATGTCGATACGGCCAATATAAAGGTCGGTGTTTTTGATGTGATTGCCAATGCAGGTAGGGATAGTTGTATCGCGCTTGGCACCGATGCCCAGCTCAATGCAACAGGAGCACTTTCTTATCAATGGCTTAACACGGAGTTTACATTGAATGACTACAGCATTCCTGATCCGATTAGTACGCCAACAGATAGCACTTTTTATGTCGTTGTTATGCAAGATGAAAATGATTGTTTGGTTACAGACTCTGTTTATATTGCTGTCGCAACTGACCCTTTAGAATTCCTAATTCCTATCAATACCATCACACCCAATGGCGATGGTAAAAATGATGTCTTAGTGTTTCAGGGCATCCGTAAGTTTCCAGCCAATGCCTTGAAAATTTACAATCGTTGGGGAGACTTGGTTTTCCAAAAGGTAAATTATCAAAAAGATGAACTGCGCTTTGATGGAACCCATAATGGAAACCTCCTGCCAGCGGGAACATACTACTATATTTTGACCTTCCAAAATGATGAATTGCGGCAGACTTTGACGATTGTGCGAGAGTGATTCTGTATGATTTCTATTTAGAAAAATACATGTCAAAATGGATGTGTCATTTGAGACGAAAATAAAGGGAAATTGCGCGAAAGCAACCCTTTGGGGATTAAGGGGAGCGAGGGCAAAATTTCCCTTTGTTTACAAAATAATTTAAAAATGAAAAAACTATATACCATAATAATCCTATTGTTGCCATGCTTTATCTTCGCGCAACAACAACCCAAAGCCAGTAACTTTAGAGCAACCAATTTCGCTTGGAATCCAGCCATGACCGGCCTGTGGGATTTCTGGGAAATATCCGTAGGTTATCGTCAACAATGGGTCGGCTTCGCAGATGCACCCAAGACCGCTTTTATGGGATTCCAGATGCCGATCCCAGGAAACAATATGAGCATCGGTGGTAGTATCCTGCATGACAGAACCAACCCCTTGAGTTTCAATGGGATTACCTTTACCTATGCTTATAGAATTAAAACGGGTATTTTTTATCAGGATCAATTATCAATAGGTTTATTGGCAACCCTTTCGGAATATCGCCTCAGCTATCAAGATGCAATGGTTAATGATCTAGACGACAATTTATTGTTAGGAGATGCCAGCTCTTCCATCCTGCCGAATGCCGGCGTAGGAATTTATTACAGCTCCCATGCCGGAGATGAGTTTGAAAGAAGCTATTTCTTTTTCGGGGCTGCCGCCCAACGATTGTTCCAAACGGATCTGACCTTCAGTAATGGCTCAGACAGCAACCTGAAGCGGGCGATTCATGGCAATGCCTTGGCTGGTTTCCGCTTCGTCAATGGAGATGTTGCCCTAGAGCCTTCCGCTTGGGTGGATTATGCGCATACTGGCATCGCCAATGCTACCTTGAATCTAAAAATGGAAAAGTTTGAATCTTTCTGGACAGGCTTTTCTTTTTC
>JAHDGC010000780.1 GCA_020627865.1 Saprospiraceae bacterium
GGGACGTTATTCCCTATCTTCTGCTATCGGTCTTTCCGTGGCCTGTGCTATCGGTTTCGATAATTTCAAAGGCTTGCAAAAGGGACTTTATGCAATGGATGAGCATTTTCGTAATACTCCATTTGGAGAAAATATCCCTGTTGTTTTAGCATTGATTGGAATTTGGTATAACAATTTTTTTGAAGCAGCCTCCGAAGCCATTTTGCCTTATGATCAATATTTGCACCGCTTCGCGGCCTATTTCCAGCAAGGCAACATGGAGAGTAATGGGAAGTATGTTGATCGTTCAGGGGAGAAGATCGCTTATCAAACAGGACCAATTATCTGGGGAGAACCTGGTACGAATGGCCAGCATGCCTTCTATCAACTGATTCATCAAGGGACAAAGTTGATTCCTTGCGATTTTATTGCTCCCGCCATTAGTCATAACCCTATAGGCGAGCATCATCCGATTTTGCTCTCAAACTTTTTTGCACAGACAGAAGCCTTGATGCAGGGAAAGGACAGGGCAAGTGTGGTGAAGGAGTTGGAAGCTAAGGGCAAAAGTTCGGAAGATATTGGACAACTAGCTCCTTTCAAAGTCTTTGAAGGAAACAGACCTACGAATTCGATTTTGTTTCCAAAGTTAACACCATATACCCTAGGTTGTCTGATTGCACTTTACGAGCATAAGATATTTGTTCAAGGTGTTGTTTGGAATATTTTTAGCTTTGATCAATGGGGTGTACAACTGGGGAAGGAATTGGCAAACAAGATATTGCCGGAGTTGCAAGATGATGCAGCGATTTCGTCGCATGATGCCTCAACAAACGGCTTGATTAATGCGTATAAGAAAATGCGGGTGGGGAGTATGGAGAATGCGTAAGATGATTTATTTTTCAATTGTTACTTTAATATGATAAAAACATCTGATTCTATTTTCAAACTAGAAGCATCTGTCCAGCATTATGATTGGGGAGGTTTTTCGTTCATTCCAGAGTTGGTTGGTATTTCTAATGGCGATCATAAACCCTTCGCGGAATTGTGGGTTGGCACGCATCATCGGGGCGTTGCACAGGTGATTGCCAAGGGCGAAAAACTACCGTTGGATGAATTGATTGCTTCGGATGGAGCGCATTTTTTAGGGGAAAAGATAGTTTCAGATTTTAATGGCCGATTACCTTACTTGTTTAAGGTATTGGATGTAAATAAGATGTTATCTATTCAGTCCCATCCCACGAAAAAGCAAGCAGAAATTGGTTTTGCAAAAGAGAGCGAAAAGGGTATTCCCTTAACGGCAAGTCACCGAAACTTTAAGGATGATAATCACAAGCCAGAGGTGATGGTGGCCTTGACGGATTTTTATTTGCTGCATGGTTTTCGTCCAGTTGTGGAAATAGAAAGATTGTTGCAGGAAATTCCGGAGTTACATCTTTTGCAAGATTATTTTGTGGATAAAAATATTATGCATTTGTATAAAGCCATCATGCAACTGCCCATCGAAGAGGTTAATGCCATTTTAGAACCTTTAAAAAACAGACTGCTTACAAATGGCCATATGCTTGCCGATAAATCGCATCCCGATTTTTGGGCTGCGAATGCTTTTCGGGATATGGCTCCTGGTGCGGATATGGATCGGGGTGTTTTTTCCATTTATTTACTCAATTTGGTTCAGCTAAAAGCGGGGGACGGTATCTTCCAAGCGGCAGGCATTCCCCATGCATATTTAGAAGGTGTAAACATTGAACTAATGGCCAATTCGGATAATGTTTTTCGGGGAGGTCTCACCCGCAAACATGTAGATTTTGATGCTTTGATGAATCATTTGGTGTTTGATGAAATTCATCCGGTCATTATTTCTGGTAAGCAAATTTCTCCTGTAGAAACCATATATCCGACACCTGCTCCTGATTTTGAGCTGCGCCAAGTTTGTTTTTCAAAAGAAAATAAAGCACACTTTTTTGAAAGCCAGTCTCCGGAGTCCTTTATTGTTTTAGATGGAAATATATTGTTGAGATCTGATGAAGAAACGGCTCGTTTTTCCAAGGGTGATGTGTTTTTTGTTTGTGCGAATACGCATTATGAGATGGTTGCTGAAGGGGATGCACAGATTTTTAAGGCGGTGGTGCCCTGAATAATATTAAGATCTACAGTGTGTAAACATACATAGAGTATTAATCTACGAGTCGAGCACAATAGCCGCCCCCAAAGACGCATCCGGTATCCCAAAGGCATCCACCAAAAAGCCAGCCTGCGAGCGCAAATCTTTACATAACTTGAGAACTAATTCAGAAATAGCCCTTGATTTTACACTTTCCAAATAGCCTTGCTCTAGATACCAGGCTGCATGTTTTTCTATGGTCGAAAGGGCATAAAGATCGCACATTAATTTAAGCTGTTTGGCGAGTTGCGGGTCATCTGTATTTTTAATCTTTGCTATGAAATGCTTAATGACGATTTTCTCTACAAATGCTTCTGCCAATACGAGCAACTCGGTTTGACAACGTAAAAAGGAATCAAAGCCATTCATCTTTTTCTTTATCATGGCCCTCATTTTATTACTGACCGTAATGAGGGTTTTCCGTTCCCGGTATTCAAAAGATTCCAGTTGGAAATCGGGATCACGCAAGTGGTCGGTATCGGTTTTTCTGGTGGTATAGGGATTTAATTCTTGGAGGGATGTCGTGATTTGTCCCATGACGAAACGGGCAACGGCACGGAATCCTTCATTATGGAATTCTTCTTTGAATGAAGATAACAATCCTTTTGCGACAAGCTGCATCAGAACGGTGTTGTCGCCTTCAAAAGTGGTGAAAATATCCGAATCGGCTTTTAGTGCGGCAAAGCGATTTTCGGCGAGGTAGCCTTTCCCGCCACAAGCTTCCCTACATTCTTGTAAGCATGCTGTTGTAAACCAGGTTGCATAGGACTTAATTCCGGCAGCTAGGGTTTCGATTTCGCGGATGTCTTTTTCCGTTCTGTTGACGTAGCGTTTTGTCAGGTCCTCCAGTGCGAAGTGTAAAGCATAGGTTTTGGCCAGTAATGGCATGAGTCTTTTTTGGTGCGTCGGGTAGTCGAGTAAAAGAGTTTCCGGTTCGGTATCGGAAGGCGCAAATTGCCTTCTTTTTAAGGCATATTTTATAGCAATGGCCAAGCCCGTTTTGGCGGCACTGAGTCCTGCGCGGGGAACACAAACGCGGCCACCGACAAGGGTGCCAAGCATGGTGAAAAAGCGTCGGGATGGATTTTCTATGGGGCTGCTGTAGTTACCATTTTCATCGATGTCTCCATATTTATTCAATAAATTTTCGACCGGAACGCGAACTTGATTAAACCAAATTCTGCCATTGTCCACACCATTGAGTCCAAGTTTATAACCACAATCTTCTACTTTAACGCCGGGCATCAATGCATTTTGGTCATTTCTGATCGGCACTAAAACAGCATGAACACCATGATTTTCTCCGTTAACGAGAAGCTGTGCGAAAACAGTGGCCATCTTTCCATGTAGTGCATTACCGATGTATTCCTTTCCGTCATTTACTGTTGGGGTATGGACAATAATTTCTTTAGTGTTTGGATCATAGGTTGCTGTTGTTTTCAAGCCCCTTACATTGGAACCGTGACCAGTTTCTGTCATGGCAAAACAACCGGGTAAGGCCATGTTGCTGATGTCACTGAGGTATTTTTCATGATGCTTTTTTGTGCCGAGGAAAAATACGCTTCCTCCAAACAGTCCGAAATGTACACCAAATTTTAT
>JAHDGC010000781.1:0-2465 GCA_020627865.1 Saprospiraceae bacterium
TCTAGTGAAAAAATATTTAGCCAAAATGTGCATTTATTAACTTTAATTTGCCTTAGCATTTATTCCTGCTCGAAAAGGTGATTAAAGATAGGAAATATCCTGAAAATTCCATGTTTTAGCCCTTTATTTTGACCACTTCCAGACCTAAAATATGCCCATTTACCAAGGCTTTTTAACATCCTATTCTATAAAATACTTGTTGCATCAGGAAAAATTACTATCTTGCAATAACAATATGTAATCCGCCCGATCATAAACACAATTTGAAGCCACCAATCTCTTTTATTTTGGTGTAAATAACACTGCCGACATTTTATCAAATGTTATAAATATAATTCAACAGTGTTAGATAGTGAACTAAGAACCGACCTTTTAATCCTCATGCAATTGATTGCTTGATAAAAGCAAAACATATCTTACTCATATTAAGTCCATTATACAAATTAATTAAAAGCATACATTTTAAGTATATTTAATGTATCGAGAGAAGTGATTTTTATGTAAACATACTACTAGAAACTTGTCGGATTCCTATTTTTTAACTAAACAAATCCTATTGATGTGTCTTTTTGACAGGTTTCTTTATTTCATTTTGGTTATGAAAATAAAGCATAAATGCTATTTCATAACCACTACTTACGAATATAAAATTAAACAAGCGCAATTTTTTAATTAAAAAACTTTTTTTATGAAAAAACTTTTGACAAACATCGTGCTTTTACTTTTTGCCTTGCCTTTTATGGTAAATGCACAAATGATTTCCGGAACTGTGATGGGAAGTGGAGAGCCAATCATAGGTGCCACAGTTAAGGTTGGTGAAACCGGAACCGTAACAGATTTTGATGGTAAATATGCTATTAAAGTCGCTCCGGGCACACATATGATTGAAATCAGTTATGTCGGTTATGGTACACAAAAACTTGAAGTTAATGTGGCTGACGGAGAAAACACAACTTGGGATGTAACGCTGCTAGAAGGTGTTGATCTTGATATTGGTGCTATTGTTCTCGGTAGCCGTACACCACCCCGTTCTAACACAGATAGCCCATTACCCATTGATGTCGTTGGCGCAAAAGAACTTTTATCTACAGGGCAGAACTCCTTTGATAAAGCCTTGACTTATAAGGTGCCTTCTTTTAACTCGGTAAATACACCGGTGAATGATGCAACTTCTTTGCTAGATCCTTACGAAATCCGGAACATGGGCCCTAGCCGTACTTTGGTCTTGATCGACGGTAAGCGGAAGAATTCTAGTGCCTTATTATATACCCAAACTTCTCCGGGACGTGGAGAATCTGGTACTGATATTTCTGCGATTCCACAAGATGCCATCGAGCGGGTTGAGATTTTGCGGGATGGTGCATCTGCACAATATGGTTCTGATGCCATTGCAGGTGTAATGAACATCATCATGAAGAAAGATGCACAAAATGGCAGCATCACTTTCACGGGTGGTATCACAGCAGAAGGTGACGGAGAGACTTTTGGTGTAGCCCTGAACAATGGAACTAGAATCGGGGAAAAAGGTTTTATAAACTACACCGTTGATTTATCAAAAAGAGAATTAGCCAACAGACCGGGTATGGTAAGTGCCGAGGGAGAAGCTGCAGATTTTGGTGCAGACATTGATGTTGTGCGAGAATTTCTGAACCGTAACGAAGATGCCAATAATATCAATGGTTCTCCAGAAACTACTGCTGCTAAATTTGCCGTTAACATGGGTTATGATGTTTCTGACGATACCGAGCTTTATGGTAATGCCGCTTATGTTTACAAAAAAGTAAACAGCTTTGCCAACTACAGAACACCTTACTGGAGAACGATAGAAGAACTCCCTTATCTAGGAAATTTCTTCCCCGGAGAAAATCCTAACAATATGGGTAAATATACAGATGAACTTGGGTATACTTTTGACGGTAACGGCTATGATGGCTATGTCCCGACTTTTGATGGTGACTTGGGTGATTATAACGGTACCATTGGATTAAGAACCATGAAGAACGATTGGATTGCAGATGCCAGCTTTACTGTTGGTGGCAACGAACAGACTTATCTCGTTAGAAACTCACATAATCGGAGTACTACAGAACTTCCTGTCACAATTGCAGAGAATGGGGATTCCATAAGAACGTATCAATATAGGCAAAACAGTCCACTTGTTTTTGATGTAGGTGGAACAAGATTTACCCATATTGTTGGTAATATTGATATAAACAGAAGATTTACGGACATGATCGGGATCGGTTTTGGCTCCGAGTTCCGGAGTGAAAATTTTACGGTAATTCCTGGTTCTGAAGCTTCTTATGACGGCCTTGGCCCAGATTCTTTCGCGGGTAACGAATTAAGAAACTCCGGTACATTCAACCGCTATAACTTCGGAGGATATTTTGCGCTTGCCTTAGACCTTACGGATGACTTCCTGATTGATGGTACGGCCCGGGTAGAGAACTACAGCGACTTTGGTA
>JAHDGC010000781.1:2565-3737 GCA_020627865.1 Saprospiraceae bacterium
GTAGGAACCGGAACGATGAATTTCAACCTTTCCGGTAACTATACCATCCAGAATGAAAGAGAAGGAGAGGTAAAAGATCCAGACCTTGTAAAGAAGGCAGGACAGACCGTATCTAATGCAACACAAGAAGCCCTGTTCTTTACTTCTCGCCCAGAGTACAAAGCAATTTTTGGCATCGATTACAAGATTGGGAAGTTTGGTGTTTCTTTAAACAATACCTTATTTGGCCCAACAAGGTTCAGACAACAAGGCTTGTCCGATCCGGGTATGTATACAGAATTTGCGCCTAAGGTCGTTACCGATCTTGGTTTGAATTACCAAATAACAGAAAAGGTATCCACGGTACTAAATGTAAACAATGTGTTAAATGTATTACCAGAATGGAGTTTTAAAACAGATGCTGGTGTCACCCTACCTTCTGAAGAACAACTCTTTATTGATTCTAACGCGATTACCTTCAACCAGCGTTATTCTCAAATGACATATAATGGTTACCATTTTAGTCAGTTGGGAACAATTTTTAACCTTGTTGTAAGGGTAAAACTGTAATATGATTGTTTTTTTGTAAATAACTTCACAATCTTATAAACGACCACGAATAGCATAGCTCGCCTGAATTTATTTTGGAGATGTTGTGTTATTCGTGGCATTTTTTTGCCCCATTGACAACAATTGAGCAATATTGTTTTGCATTGTTTGAGATTATACGGAATTATGACTCGTAATATCAATTCAAAAATGTGTAAAAAAACAAATTCATATGGCACTGAAAAAAATAGCAACACTAAACTTACCCGCCCTTTTTATCTTATTGTTAGCATCTTGCTTGGTACAGGCACAAGAAAATAAAGCACTGGACTTTACAATGCGTGAAAGTGTAGATAGTAATATCATTTGGATTACTTCAACCAACGTTATGCCCAAACCACTTACGATGGTTCTCATTTTAGCGCGTTGGGGAATATTTTTAATCTCGCTATAAATGTAAAATTGTAAGATTATTGTTCTTTTATGCAAAAAAAGTTCACCTTGAAATAAATCGGTGGCCATATTATTCATGGTATTTTTACCTATATTTACCCGATCTTCGGAAAAGCATAAAAATAAAATCGTGCAAAATCCTCAAAATTTTCAGCGCATTGTAGCGAAGGTAGGCACCAATGTTCTAACCA
>JAHDGC010000782.1 GCA_020627865.1 Saprospiraceae bacterium
ACCCCCATAATAATTCCGAGGCAACCCCGGATAATAGTACCTAGGCGCATTCCCACCAAAACTACCCGCATTGATTAAAATCATTGAAGCATATTTTTGATTGAAAACATTGCGAATGCCACCACTTATTTCAAAATCCAGTTGCCTAAACAATGTCCTCTTGTACCCAATTTTAACATTACTTACACTATAAGCCTCCGAGTAAATACTGTTGTCATCTCGCATCGGCATTTGATCTACATATTGAAAATTAAAGTTGCCAAAATAATTTTTTAGAAAATTAAAATCAAAACCAAAATTGATTTTATGTGGTGGTGTACCTGTCAAATCATTGCCTGCATAATCTACTCCATCATCTTCAAACTCTCGAAAACTGAAATCAGAAAAAGTATAATTAAAGTAAATGTCAGTAGAGAAGTTTTTGTAATTTTTTAAGCTATAAATCGTGTTCAATTCTATCCCCTGATGTAAAGTTTTTCCAGCATTTTTGCTGAGGAATTGATCCTCCGAAATACGGTCTACAACCAACAAATCTTTGATGTGCATCCGGAATAAAGATACTTCATAAGACAAACGATCTGCCCATATCCTGCCTCGGCTCCCGATTTCAAAATTCCAACCTTTTTCCATTTGAATATCCGGATTTTTTGTGCCGTCGGGCAATAAAGTTTCTTCCAAGGTCGGAGGAGAAAACCCGTGCGCGACATTGCCATAAATGGCAACCTTATACTTGAAGGTATAGTTTAATCCCAGTCGGGGAGAAAGGACAGCGCCAAAACTATAATCATCAGAATTGTCTGTTCCATCCTCAAAGTTATCTTTAAGATTATAGTGGGTTTGATTGAAATTGATACCAGTTGTAAACAACAATTTTTTGGTCAATGCTATCTTATTGGCCTGTAGGAAAATGTTGTAGTAAATTCTTTTTTCCAAATTGTCATTTAGCAAGTTGCCTTGAACACCTTCGTTGGTTTCGAAGATTTGCCAATCATATTTTTCATGGAAAAATTCAATGCCGGCTTCAATGCCGTAATCTCTATGCGATCTTGAGTCAAAAGAAAAAGTACTGCGTGTGCCAACATAGTTACTGCCTTCCTGAAGAATATTGAAGGGGCGAGATTCATAACTATTTCTATAGCCACCGAAGAGGCTCGTTTTGTTCCGCAGCGTAAATTTTGAAAACCGTTTTGAAAAATCATTGGAAATTCCTAACAATAATTTGTCGTAATCCTCATATCCTTTTACACTTGCCCAAGTGAAGGCCGCTTTCTGTGGTTCATCTTCATAATCATTCCGGTTCAACGAACTGGGAATAAAGGCTTTTAGTTTTGTATAATTGGCCAATATGGAAATGGTATTATTCTGTCCATATTTCATTTTAGCTAAAGCAAAAATATTGTCCCGGTTATAGTTATTGTTCTCCCGATAACCATCGCTTTTTAATTTATTATAATCCAAAAACAAACTGGCATTATTGCTACCGAGGTTCACAAAATTATTATATCGTTGTAATCCATAAGAACCTAAAGTGGTACTGTGGCCAATAGATTTTTCTTCCTTAATTTTTTTAGATTTCAAATGAATCATCCCGCCCAAAGCGGCACCATAATTACTAGCCGTCGGCCCTTTCCAAACGGTGACATTTTCGATCATAGATAAATCCAAATCCTCAATAGTGGTTTCGCCAATCCCGGAACTCAGGGGAATATCATCGAGGTAAGCTTTGATTTTTGTAGTGGCAAAAGGCGAACGATTCCCGATTCCTCGAATGGTAATCCTGTTGGTATTCAATGCCCCAGAATGCATGTGAAGCCCGGTAATCCTGTTGAGTGCAGGTTCGATGATAACAGTATGATCCCGTTTTAGGTCTTTGTTTAAAATTCTTCCGACAGGAGCGACTTCAAAAAGTCGAATCGGAATATCCTCTACGCGAACACCGGGCAAAATAACCTCAGGAATAGGACGACCCTCAGATAATACGATCTTCAAAAAATCACTTTCTGAATGAACCGTAATTTCCTTGGAGATATATCCGAGATAGCTGATGATAATTTCATTTTTTGCTGCCGAATCTGTTTCAGGAATTTTTAATACAAACTTTCCATCATAATCTGTAACGGTTCCATCATTCGTACCTTTGATCAGAATGGTCGCACCGATTAATGGTTCTTTTTCTTTATCAGTCACAATACCTTTTATGGTAAATTGGGCGGAGAGATTTGTTGTAAAAAAAAGAAAGAATAGTAAGAACGTTTGGGGCTGCATAGTAATTTTGAGTTTTATAGTAAGCTTTGTTTAAGGTGTTTAAGGTTTACTAAACTTCCAAAGTTTAGTAAACCTTAAAACTTCTAATCTTGATTTCAACACTAAACCTTTACCCTTTCCTCATACAACGGAAACCGCTCCATAAAAGCATTCACTTCCCCTCTTGTCTTTTCAATCAAGGCTTCGTTCTCAATATCAGAAAGGATCGCATCAATCCACTCAACAATCTGCTTGCAATCTGCTTCTCCTAAGCCCCTTGTCGTAATTGCGGCTGTTCCGACACGCATTCCGGAAGTAACGAAAGGCGTTTGCGTATCGAACGGCACCATGTTTTTATTGACGGTAATATCTGCCTTAACCAAAGTATTTTCCGCTTGCTTGCCCGTCACCCCTTTTGATCTGAGATCAATTAACATGAGGTGGTTGTCCGTTCCGCCAGAAATAATCTGGTAGCCTTTTTCTACAAAAGCAGTGGCCATCGCCTGAGCATTTTTAATCACATTTTGGCCATAAGTTCTATACTCGGGTTGTAACGCCTCAAAAAAGGAAATAGCTTTTGCCGCGATGACATGCTCCAACGGGCCACCTTGCATACCCGGAAAGACACCACTGTTTAGAATAGCAGACATTTTTATCGGATTCCCTTTTCTCGTTTTTCTTCCCCAAGGGTTTTCAAAGTTTTGCCCCATCATGATAATCCCACCTCTAGGGCCACGCAATGTTTTATGAGTCGTAGAGGTCACAATATGGCAATGCGGCATGGGATCGTTGAGCAACTTTGCGGCAATCAGCCCGGCAGGGTGGGCAATATCTGCGAGTAAGAGTGCCCCAACCTTATCGGCAATGGCACGGAATCTGGCATAATCCCAATCTCTAGAGTATGCGGATGCCCCACAGATTATCAACTTCGGTTGCTCCTTTACGGCTGTTGCTTCCACCTTGTCCATATCTATGATGCCGGTTTCTTTTTCTACACCATAGAAGGTAGGCTGATAAACCTTCCCTGAAAAATTAACCGGAGAACCATGGCTCAGGTGTCCACCATGTGATAAATCAAAGCCCAGAATTTTGTCGCCTGGCTGCAAAACAGCCAAAAAGACTGCCGCATTGGCCTGTGCCCCAGAATGTGGTTGTACATTTGCGTAGGCAGCACCAAAAAGTTCTTTCAGTCGATCTATAGCCAGTTGCTCCACTTCGTCAACGACTTCGCATCCGCCATAGTAGCGTTTGCCGGGATAGCCTTCTGCATATTTGTTGGTGAGACAAGTGCCCATCGCATCAAGAACGGCCTGACTGGTGAAATTTTCGGAGGCGATCAATTCGATGCCCCGACGTTGCCTTTCAAGTTCCTGTTGGATGAGCGATTGTAACTGATGATCTTGTTGCATGATGTTAATGTTATTATAAAGAATGATTTTATTACACTGTAATCTAAATTTATTTAAATAATTTTTTTCTCTGCAAACGTTCC
>JAHDGC010000783.1 GCA_020627865.1 Saprospiraceae bacterium
TATGCCTATAAATAAAAACCTGAGTAAATTCATGATATTTGTTTTAAAGAGATAGAACAAGAGGAAGCAAGAGATGGGTCATCAATAAACCTCCAATAAAAAAACCGATTACAGCGACTAATGATGGCAATTGTAAATTAGAAAGCCCTGTAATAGCATGGCCGGATGTACACCCTGCGGCATACCGAGTTCCGAATCCTACTAGGAAGCCACCCAGGACAATCATGATGAATCCTTTGAGTGTCGCTAAAGCGGAAAGGTTGAACAATTCTTCGGGTAAAAAACCAGCTCCTTCTTGCATAGTCTGCGGCACCACGATTCCCAAAGCCTGTAAATCAGCAGCTGTCGCCGTGGCAACCCTTACCGGTTCCGGATTACTTAACAATGTACCAGCAATTCCTCCACCAATAATAGTTCCGACGACGAACATCAACAACCAACTATGGCTTTTCCAATCGTAATTAAAATAAGCAATAGAATTTCCAGCACCACCCATTGAACATAATGCCTTGTATGATGAGGAAATTCCGAATTTTTTTCCAGCAAAGATTAACAGAAAAACGATAACAGAAAGTGCTATTCCGGATACTGACCAATGCCAAGAACCAGCAACCATTTCGAAGACCGATTTTGTGATTAAAAGCATAATTATAAGAGTTTAGTTTTTGCCTTTCGGGCAAATATTGTTAGGCAATCGCATTTTCAATTACCTGCTTCAAGGTGTGGAGGGATTGTACTCCTGCATCTCGCCAGACAATCTCCCCTTTTTTATACAGTATAAAAGTAGGTACCCCCATAACACGAAGTTTCACGGCCAGATCTTTATTCTTGTCAATATCAATTTTAATAATTCTGGCTTTTCCTCCTACCGCTCTAGATAAATCCTGGAGTACAGGCATCATTGTCTTACATGGGCCACACCAAGTTGCATGAAAGTCTACCAAGACGGGTTTTTCGTCATTAATAATTTCATGAAATGACATTTTTTTTGACATTTTCTTTTGTTTTTAAATTATGATAACACAAAGTTAAAAAATTAAAATCGCAACTGATGTGACATGGATCACAAAGAATAAAATTATGATATAATGTGCTTATTGGGGCAATTTTTCAACACTATTTTTACGATTCCAAGCTATAACCATTTGGATAATCCTGCTATAACTGGCAACCCCATCTTTAACTCCCTGTACTTTAAGGAAATTATCGTATAGCCAATCCCTGATTTCCGGTAAAAAGTTCGGATACTTGAGCATGTAGGTATTAATCGCATCAAGGTCAGCAATCATACCTTGCGGCAAGTTGGCTCTTATCCTTTCATACTCCTCCGGTTCACTCCTTTTGAAGTGGATGGCTAGTGTTCGGAAATAGGCTAGATAACCTGCATACTGAATAAAAGGATCATCCGATCTGACACAAGCCAGATAGCCCAGAAAATTGCAAGTTCCTTCATCTGTTATCCCCAAGCCATGACTGTATTCATGTGCCAGCACAAACGTTTTGCAAAGGGTGAAGCCCTGCATCAATATGGCACTCTCCCGTAAAGGGAATATAAACGCCAGCGGTACTCCAACGGAGTAAGATCCCTTTCGGGTAAAGCTGCCGCGCTTTTACATCTCCGGGTGTAGGATACCCTAGGGTTTGGAATAATTGAATAATATCTTTTTTATTATGTTCTTCAAAATCTACGGGCAGTTGATCTTCTCCGAATGCAACAAGCGTATCTTCCGTAGTTACTGTGTTACGAGCAGCAATGGCCAATGTTTTTACCCGAAGCAACTCCGCCTTAATATCATCCACTGTCAGTACTGGATCAACTAGCCCAAGCTGTGCTTTAACCGGTATCCTCAGATAATTGTATCCCCAAAGGAAAAGGAAAAAAAACAGCAATCCACCTGCGATATTGAGCAACAAGTGGAAAAAATAAAGCAATTTTGCCAAGATGGATTTTTTAAAACCTATAATTCTCCTAATTTTCACCACGAAAAAGATCACCAAAAGAAACAATAGCAGATAAATAAATGCAAATGGTAATTTTCCTGTCGTAAAATCAAAAAGATAGCGAATTACGGGGAAAACAGTTTTGCTGTAATACTGCTCTACCCATAAAACATTATGACTTAAAAAAAATCTAAGTATCAGTGCAAATACGCCTAGAAATACCCAAATCCAAGCAGAAAATCGCTTTAAAGGTCTTAATTCTTCTAAAACATGTTGAAACATTGCATAATATTTGTTAGTATTCAGGCAAAGACACCAGCAGTATGTATAGCTATTGTCTAAGTCTCCATTTTCGGTATTATTGCTGATTCAGAAAATTATAAACAACTACCAAATGAGATTCATTCTTGCCATTTTATCTCTTTTTTTATGCCTCTCGTCTTGTAAAAATGACAAAACACCTGAAAAAATAGATTATGACAATATAGACCCAATAGATGCAGCACGACCAAATGGTGTGGTCTTGCCCTCTCAGGAATTATCCGCCGAAGATAAGATAAAATTAGCTATGGCTAAAGGACGCACGGCAAGTCCTATCTCGGTAGATAGTTTGGTGGCTAAAATAAACAACTCCAGCGAAAAACTATTCGTATACCATTTCTGGAAGATGGATAAGCCAGATTGTTTAAAAATGAACAAGCGATTGTCGAAATTATCCCACGAAATCAGTACAAAAAAACTATACATAGAACTGATAAACCTTGATGATACAACGCGATTAAATCAACTTAACACATACATTAGGGAAGAAAATATTACCTTAAACACCGTTCAAGTTGATACCAAAGCCGAAAATTTCAGTCTAATAGAAAAGACCTTTAAGCTAAGGTGGAATGGAGAAGTGCCGGCTCTGTTCTTGATTAACCACAGCAATGGCACAAATTTGCATTATCAGAAGGCCTTTGAGTATGATGAGCTATATGCCATTATACAATCCTTAACCATTTGATCCTACTTTTTGTCCCGGCAAGGACATTCAAGTGAAAGTTTTACACTATCTTCGCAACACTTTTATAAGTTTCGATGTTAAAGTCATAAATTCGAAGTAAAAATATTATCTAAATTAAAATACTACAAAAATGGCATTTGAATTCACGGACGGCAATTTTCAAGAAACAGCTTTGGATAAAGCAGGTGTTTCTGTTGTTGATTTCTGGGCAGAATGGTGTGGCCCTTGTCGTATGATTACGCCGATTATTGAAGAATTGTCAAAAGAATATGACGGCAAAGCTACTATAGGGAAGCTAAATGTTGATAATAATCAAGAAGTTTCCATGAAATATGGTATCCGTTCTATTCCGACCATTCTGATCTTGAAAAACGGAGAAATTTTCGATAAACATGTTGGCGTTACAACCAAGAAAGCCTTATCGGATAAAATAGAACAAGCACTTGCGAATTAATTTACTGAGCAGATAAGTCACAATTGGCTTTATTCCTCAGTATTCAAAATAGTACGATAGGCCCTTATTTCAAGAGAAATGAAATAAGGGCTTTTGTCGTTGTTATATTTAGGTGTATAAATCCGGGATAGCTCTGTTTTCTTGCAACAGCAAGGTAGAACATCCGTTATTATAAGAGGTTATTGTTTTAAGAAGTAAGGGAGAAAAAGCCTTCACTTTGTATTATTGTAAATTGATTGTAACTTTGGCGAAATAACCCCTAAATAATACCATAAAATAAATATAAATGAAACTGTTAGATAATTTTGAAGTCAGGAATA
>JAHDGC010000012.1:0-15835 GCA_020627865.1 Saprospiraceae bacterium
CAGCCCGCCCCAATAGATGGAGAGATACCAACCCGCGTCAGCAGCTTTTAGGCCAAGAATATGCGGCGCTCCTAAAAAACTTACCATAAAACTGGCAATGGTCACCTCCGCCCCCACATACATGAAAATCGCAACAGCCCCTAATAGTAGGTGTGGATAATCCATAATGGATTTTGAAGTATCCCCCTTGGCATCTTCGGCTTCTTTGACACTTTCCAACTCGTTCAAATTCGGAAGGGCAATAAAAGCGAAAACACCAGCCAACAAAAACAGGGCAATGGCCAAACCCACATAAGGCAGCTGAACCGCTTCCGCTTGTTCCACTTTTGAAAGTCCTTCAAGACCCGACAAAATCAAGGCCGTTCCGAACATCGGCGCTATAATCTTAGCAACGGAATTGAATCCCTGTGCAAGATTGAGGCGACTGGCGGCTGTTTCGGGTTTCCCCAATACGGCAACATAAGGATTGGCCGCGACTTGGAGCACCGTCACTCCGGTAGCCAAAACGAATAAGGCACCCAGAAAAATAGGATAATAAACGGCCTTAGAGGCTGGCAAAAAGAGCAAGGCACCAACGCCCATTAACGCCAGTCCAACAACGATGCCTTTTTGATAACCTATTTTCTCCAACAACGTAGATGCGGGCATCGCCATCAGTGCAAAGGCTCCAAAGAAGCAAAATTGTACCAAAGCCGCTTCGGTATAGCCAAAATCGAACAATTCTTTTACAAATGGAATGAGGATATCATTGAGTGCGGTAAGAAAGGCCCACATGAAGAAGAGGGAAACGAGAAATGCAAAGGAGGTTATATGGTTGTGACGGGTATTCATTTTTTTAGATTTTAGATCGCTGCGCTTTTAGATTTTAGATTTTAGATCCTGCCTGTCGTGCGACAAGCAGGCAGGCATTCGCTGGCGCTCATTGTTAGATGTTAGATCATTCGTTTCACTCATTGTCAGAAGTCAGACGCTGGTTGTTGGGGCTTCCGTTGTTTTTTTTTATGAGGTCAGACTAATTTGCTTTTAGGGGTTAGGAAAATATGTTTTAAGAAATAAAATGTTGAAATTAAGAAAGATTTGAAATAGAGTTGTTATTTTATCAGTTTAATTTCAGATCATATTTCATCAAAGTGTGCAGCTAAATAGATATTATGCTACAAAACTATTTCCAACATATTGGCGTTTCTATACTCATCTTGGTCGGGACGATCATTATCGGGGTACTTTTTTCTCGTTATTATCGAAAATTTATACTCCGTTCTACAAGGTTGATTAAAAATGACCCGACGAATTACAAATTTACGGGGCATGCCATCACGGCAATGATCTATATTCTCGGATTTAGCGTAGCTATTTATCAAATTCCCCAGCTTAGAAGTATGGCGAATTCTCTCCTAGCTGGCGCCGGTATCCTTGCCGTAGCTATAGGATTTGCTTCTAATCATGCATTGAGCAATATCATCAGCGGGATGTTTATTGTAATTTTTAAACCCTTTCGGGTAAATGACCGGCTCCAGCTCCGAGATAAGATGGAAGGCGTTGTGGAAGACATTACCCTCCGGCATACGGTAATTCGAGACTTTGAAAACAAGCGGATTATTATTCCCAATACCGTAATTAGTGATGAGATTATTGTAAATTCGGATTTTGCCGATGAGCCTATTTGCCGAGGCATCAATTTAACCATCAGCTTTGACTCCGACATGGATAAAGCCAAAGCAATTATTTATCAAGTCATAAAGGAACATCCATTATTCATTGATAATCGGAAAAATGAAGAAAAAGAAGCGGACAAACCAATGGTTCCGGTTCGGGTCATTGACCTGAATCACCAAGGGGTTACTTTACGGGCTTGGACTTGGGCGGAAAATGCCGGTAATTCTTTTTTGTTGCAATGCGATGTTTTAGAAAGCATTAAAAAACGATTCGATGAATCAGGAATCGAGTTTGCCAATCCATTGAGATCGATTTTCAAATCATAATAATTTAAATGCCTTTTTTATAAAAAAAACAATTAACATGAATATCGCACTAATTTCACATGATGGTAAGAAGGCGGAGATGGTAGCTTTCATCTTACAACACAAGGCATTACTCAAAGAAACGACCCTTTTCGCTACGGGAACAACGGGTGGCCACATTGAAAAAGCCGGTTTTTTGGTAACCAAACTGCTATCAGGCCCTAAAGGTGGTGATGCTCAAATTGCGGCAATGGTTGCTACCCAGCAAATAAATATCGTTATTTTCTTTCGCGATCCTATGGACAAGCATCCACACGAACCGGATGTACAGATGTTAATGCGACTTTGTGATGTGCATAATATTCCTTTGGCAACCAATCCGGCTACGGCCCAACTTATTTTGAAGGGCATGCAACAGGCTAAGGAATGAGGGAATAATAAGATGCACAACTTCTGCTGGTTCTTTTGCTCCATAACTGCGTTAAAAAGCCTCGCCGATGCCCCGCATCGCCTACGTTTTTTGCCTTGTTCTGAATCAAAATAACTGCGCATAACTTGTACACTTTATTAATTCCTCATTCCTGAGTAAAAATCAGTAGAAAATATATGATAATTTAACTTTCCCGTAAAATATTCCATCCCCAATAATACTTATCTTTGGGCCTTGGTATTGCATCACCTTTTTTCAAGCACTTTTTTAATGGAAGACAAAAACAAAATAGAACAAACACCAGAGGCGAGCTTTTTCCAAAAGTCAAAACAATGGTTTTTACAATGGCGAAAGGAATATCCGAAACTATCTTTGGGTGTTTTGATTGCTGCCGGATTGGTACTCGCGGGAATCCTCTCTATCCTACTGTTTGCGCTTTCTATTCGTTTTGGAGCTTTCGGGACATTACCCAGTGTCGAACAACTTAAAGATATTAATCATAATGTCGCCTCCGAGGTATATGATAGCGAGGGGCAACTGTTGGGCAGGTATTTTGTGCAAAACAGAACTGAAATTGAATATGAAGATATTTCAGAACACATTATTAATGCCTTGATTGCAACGGAGGATGCCCGTTTCTTTGAACACAAGGGCATCGACTATCGGTCATGGCTCCGCGTATTGTTCAAAACCGTCCTGATGGGCGATGAATCTTCCGGTGGTGGGAGTACCATATCGCAGCAATTGGCTAAAAATCTTTACCCCCGACAAAGGCATGGTTTCCTGACCATCCCTATTGTAAAGTTTAAGGAAATGTATGTCGCCCGCCGCTTGGAAAAAACCTACAGCAAGGAAGAACTCATCCAGCTTTACCTCAACACCGTTCCGTTTAGCGGAAATATTTTTGGTGTAGAAGTCGCTTCTCGACAATTTTTCAACCGCCCTGCCAAGGATATTAAACCCGAACAGGCGGCAGTGCTCGTCGGTATGCTGAAAGCGACTACCTCTTATAATCCGGTTAGAAATCCGGAACGTGCACTAAATAGGCGGAATACTATTTTGGGCCTTATGGCCAAACACGGTTATCTCTCGAAAAAAGCTGCCGATGTTCTTAAAAGCCAGCCCATAGAATTGGATTATCGCCAAGAAAGTCACAGTGAAGGTAAGGCGACCTATTTCCGGGAATATATCCGGACGAACCTTGCAGATCTTGTAAAAGAATACACCAAAGAAGATGGAACACCTTATAATCTTTATACGGATGGATTAAGAATCCACACCTATATCAATGGGAATATGCAAAAATATGCAGAAGAAGCCGTTACCACACACCTCTCAAAATTGCAAAAAGATTTTGATAAACATTGGGAAGGCAGAAAACCTTGGCGAGATGATGCACTCATTGAAAGGGCAAAGAAAAATTCCCATCGTTATAAAAAATTAAAAAAGCAAGGCAAGTCAAGCGCACAGATTGATGCCAGTTTTAATAAAAAGGTCAAGATGAAAATTTTTGACTGGAACGGGGATAAGGAAGTTCAAATGTCGCCTCTGGATTCTATCCGTTATTATTTTAGTTTGCTCAATGCCGGCTTTATGGTCATGGAGCCGAAAAGTGGAGAAATTTTGGCTTGGGTAGGCGGTACCAATCATAAATATTTTAAATATGATCATGTACTTTCCAAAAGGCAAGTAGGTTCTACCTTTAAACCTATAGTGTATACCCGTGCGATGCAAAGTGGAATTGGCCCTTGTGATTATGTTGATAATCGCTTGGTTATTTATTCAGATTATAATGATTGGAAACCAGAAAATTCGGATGGGAAATATGGTGGGGTTTATTCTATGGCTGGTGCGTTGACGAAATCGGTCAATTCTGTGGCGGTGGATTTGATTATGCGGGGCGGTATAGATTCCGTGAAGTTGCTTGCGCAGGATCTGGGAATCACCAGCGATATTCCCGCAGTTCCGGCAATAGCATTGGGAACGGTAGACATTGCTTTATATGATATGATAAAAGTTTATGGTTGCTTCGCCAATAGGGGTTTAAAAACAGAACCCAAGTGGCTGAAACGGATAGAGACAGAAGATGGCGAGGTGCTTATTGATTTTGAAAAGGAAGAACAATTGCTGCCGGAGCGGGTGCTGGAAGAAGAGCATGCCGTTATGATGACCAAGATGCTACAATCCGTCGTGGATAGTGGTACGGCAAGGCGACTCCGATTCCGGTATAACTTCGAAGGGGATATTGCTGGCAAAACGGGTACAACACAATCCCATGCGGATGGTTGGTTTATGGGTTTCACTCCCAAACTGGTAGCCGGCGCTTGGGTAGGTGCAGAATCTCCGGCGGTTCGGTTTAGGGACATCAGCCAAGGACAAGGCGCCAACACAGCACTTCCGATTTGGGCGGAGTTTATGAAGCGGGTATATGCTGACCCCAAATATAGGGATACCGCAAGGGATACTTTTCCGGCACTTTCCGATAGTCTAATGGCGATGATGAGCTGTGCACCTTATCTCATGGAACGTCCCGTGCCTCCTTCTGAGGAGATTGCTATGGAAGAAGAGGATACTACGATAGAAGAAGAAATTGATAATGCTGTCAATATTTTAAGAAAAAAACGAGCTGACGCCCGAAAGAAACGCACGGACAGAAGCCGCAAGAAAAGAGAAGCTAATGAGGCCAAAAGAAAAGAGCAGGAACGTATAAGAAAACACAACGAGCGTGTCAAAAAAGAGCGGAGAAAAAACAAGCGGAAGAAAAAACGGAAGAATTTTTTGGAGAAGATTTTCAAGAAAGATAAGTAGGTTATAATTGGTGAACCAGTTGTAATGTAATAGATCGACCAAGGTAATCCAAAAAATAATGCTATACAAGCCACCTGACCTGCCGTCAGGTAGGCTTTCAGATTGCTAGTTCTACCCTACCTGATACTCACCAGTGCCCTCGGTGGTTTAATGCTCTTGGATTTTCCACTTTTCCCAATATTTTATGTCCCTTTCTTACAGGCAAGCCCTTGCCTGCACGCTCTCATTGGTTGTGAAAGGTTCGGAAAACATAGGTACCATCACAGATGTAAACGGTTATTATGAAATTAATGCAGAACCCGATGATGTTTTAACGTTCAGCTATACCGGTATGAAATCCATAGAAGTTCCTGTAGAGGGTCGTTCAACAATAGATGTAGTTATGGAATCTGCGGCAGCATTACTTGATGAAGTGGTCGTAGTTGGGTATGGCACCCAGAAAAAATCTCATCTAACGGGATCTATTTCCAAGGTCGAAAATGAAAAACTGGATCAAATAGCTGTTGCGCGTGTAGATGATGCCTTGGTGGGCCAGGTATCTGGGGTTAACATTCAAAATACAAACGGAGAAGCTGGGGCTGCCCCAACGATTCGGATTCGGGGAACGGGTTCCATCACAAGTAGTGCTGGCCCGCTCGTTGTATTGGATGGTGTTGTTGTCGATGCAGACTTTTTAGGTTCCCTCGATATGAATGACATTGAGTCTTTTGAGGTACTGAAAGATGCGGCTTCTGCGGCAATCTACGGTTCTAGGGGCGCCAATGGTGTTATCATTATTACGAGTAAGGATGGAAAGGAAGGCCCAACCAAATTTTCTTACCATACCTTCTGGGGCAATAAACAAGCGCATCAAAGTGAAGATTATTATTTTTCTGTAGCAGAAACGGCAGCCGCAGAGATGGCCGCCAATGGAGAGCTTTCGGATAGGACTGTTTACAAGCAGCTCATCGGAGTTGATCGGGATTGGCAAGATGTCATTTTTGATGGTGGCAATGTAACCAGCCATGCCTTGAGTGCTAGAGGTGGGAGCAAAAAAACTAAGTTTTCTGTTGCATTGAACTACTTGGATGAATTAATCGGCACCTTATTTCATGATACTTTCACACCGAATAATGTCCGTAATGAAAGATCAAGGCATGGTCCCACTTTTTTATCATGCCGACATTGAAGTAGCAAAAAAAGTAGTACAAGCAATTTATAATGGTGGTGCTCGGTTGTTAGAGTTCACCAATCGAGGTGATTATGCGCATCAGGTTTTTGCGGAACTATACCGGTATACCGCTAAAGAAATGCCAGAATTAATCATGGGTGTTGGCTCCGTGACCGATGCTGGCACGGCCAGTTTGTATATGCAATTGGGGGCTAACTTTATTGTCACCCCAGTGCTAAGAGAGGACATTTCTATTGTATGTAATCGACGAAAAGTACTGTGGTCATCAGGCTGCGGGAGCCTAACCGAGATTGCAAGGGCTGAAGAACTCGGCTGTGAAATCGTTAAGTTATTCCCCGGCAGCGTCTATGGCCCTAATTTTATCAAGTCTGTACGCGCGCCACAACCTTGGACGAATATCATGCCTACAGGTGGGGTTTCCCCCGATCCCGAAAATCTAAAAGCGTGGTTCACCTCAGGAGCATATTGCGTTGGAATGGGTTCTAAATTAATGCTCAAGGATGAAAAAGGAAATTATAAATACAGCGAAATAGAAACACTCACAAAAAGTACCTTAGCATATATCAATGAACTCCATTCATAAAAAAGATACCTTCCACCGCATAAGTGAAAGGCATCTTTATAATTCATCTATGTTATATATGAAAACAAGAAATTTTATGATCTAGAACCTGGGCCTGAACCGCTAAACTCTAACAAGCCAATATTTGCCGTATCACAATCTCCATCTACATGGCTTTCATTGATCTGGCTAACGATTTCATTCAAGTCGCTGATGCTATATGGAACATCTTCTCCTGCTAAAGCTCTGTTCGCCATGCTTAAAATATAAGAAACGGACTTACCGGCAAAGGTACCTTCTGTTACTACCAAGCTACCAAAATATACATTAGACTCGCTAAAATTCGATATGGTTCTGTCAAAGGTCACTGTAATTGTTAGCGCCAAAACTTGAGAAGCAAAAGTATTACGAACATCTCTTCCCTCTGGGTTGATTTGTAAACCACCTTCTAGTGCTGCTGCTGTTCCTGTTGATGGCAAGAAATCTGTAATCGCCTGTGCATCTGTAAAAATCAACATGTTGTCACCATTTCCTATCGCAACCTCTCCTGCATCTATCAATAATTCAAAATTCCGGTGTAAGTAAGCGCCTGGGTTATTGCCACTCGGTGAATTTCCCCAACCACCAATGGTTTGTGTTCTCCAACAATCTTGAGCAGTTCCTGCCAAAGCGAATAAACAAAGAGCGAAAAAAGTTACGAAAGTTTTTGGATTAAAGTTCATAATAAAAATGGTTTAAGGTATTAATTTTAATTTATGAGGAGGGGAATCGTGAAGAGAGGAAATCAAATTGGAAGGAAATTTTGACCGTCACAGTTACACTTATTTAAGTTGCAAATTCTGTGCCAAGGCTCGAAAAAAAGCATAAAATTTTTAAAAATGTATTACACCCTAATAATCAGATTGCTTATATTTTTCAAGGATGTTTTTATACGCATAAAAAGGTATTCTGTGACGAGTTTACGGCTAGTTATTTAACTGTTTTCTGTATGAAATCACCTTAATGAGGCGAATCAAGGTAATTGTTCTTTATAAATTAACTGGGAAACCTTGTGGCAGAGCATCGGAATATGCTGTCCTAAATAGAATATCTATTGCTACTGATATAAAAAAGATACCTTCCACCGCATAAGGTGAAAGGCATCTTTGTAATTCATCTGTGTGTTATAAAAAAGAGTAATAATTATTTTTAAGATCTAGAATTAGGAACTGGATTGATGAACTCTAACAAACCGATATTTGCCCTATCGCAATCTCCATCAACATAACTCTCGTTGATTAGGCTAACGATTTCGTTTAATTCACTGATGGTATAAGGAACATCCTCCCCGGCTAAAGCTCTGTTCGCCATGTTCAAAATATAAGAAACGGATTTACCAGCAAAGGTACCTTCTGTTACAATTAAGCTTCCAAAATAGATATTGGACTCACTAAAGTCTGCCATCGTTCTATCGAAAGCAAGCGTAATGGTTAGTGCTAAAATCTGGGAAGCAAAAGTATTGCGAATATCTCTCCGATCCGGATTAATTTGTAAGCCGCCTTCCAATGCTGCTGCTGTTCCTGTTGATGGTAGAAAATCCGTTATGGCCTGAGCATCCGTAAAAATCAACATGTTATCATCAGCACCTATTGCAACCTCTCCTGCATCTATCAAATACTCAAAATTTTGGTGCAAGTAAGCTCCTGGATTATTACCACTCGGTGAATTTCCCCAACCACCGATGGTTTGTGTTCTCCAACAATCTTGAGCCGTTCCAGCTAAAGCAAATAGAAAAATACAGAAAAAAGTCGCGAAAGTTTTTGGATTAAAAGTCATAGTAAAATGATTTAGATAAAGTATGTTATTTATAATGAATTAAAAAGAGGGGAAAAATTGAAGGGAGGGAATCAAATTGGGAAGGAAGTTTGACCGTCACATTTACACTTAATTTAGTTGCAAATTCTGTGCCAAGCCATAAAAAAAAGCATGCAATATCAAAAAATGTATTGCATGCTGATAATCAGTAACTTTATGTTTTTTAAGGGTATTTCTATACCTATAATAGGGTATTTTGTGACGAATTCACGGTTCGTTGTTTGGCTGTTTTCTGTATGAAATCGTCCAGATTTATCGAATCAGGGTAATTTCTCCCTGCAATTGAATCGGCAAATCCCCCGGCGCTGCGTCAGGGCATATCGCCTCAACGATAAAGACATAAACATCTGCGGGGGCATCTGCATCTTTATAGGTACCATCCCATTGGGCATTCGGGGCTGTGGATTCAAATATCTTTTGCCCCCAGCGATTGAAAATCAACATTGACCTTACTTCCATAACAATTTCCGCATCATCCGGCGTGAAAAGCCTGAAAAACTGATTTTGCTCTTCTCTACTATTCGGCATAAAGACCGTCGGCACTGCAATTGTAGTATCACATTCTGCCACCGCTACTTCCTCAACGATTACGGTAACGGCATCCCCGAAGAAGCAATCTCCCAAGTTCGTTTCCGTAACGGTATACTCATACTCACCTATTTCCGCTGGCGAGACAACAACCGTATCACAAATTGGAGGATTTAGGCATTCTAAACCTTCTTCTGGATTCCAAGTATAATTCTGCCCCCCAGTTACGGTAAGCGTATCCGATTCACCAACAATAATCGTTATATCTCCCGGTGCAATATTCAAGGTACCACTAGGTAAGACGGTAAGATCAATTGGCGTAATAATAGAATCACAGCCCGTAGTACTACCAAGGGTATCTATATATATGCCCTCATTTTCATAAAAATTATCATTGAATTCAAAAGCGTCCCCATCGCAAATCGTTGCGAACAAGGTATCTGCCGTTATAGATTCTTCTACAGTTAAAACCAAGTAATGTATAGAATCACACTGGCCAGGTATTTCATCCCCGGGAACGGTATAGGTACCCTCTGTATCATAAAACTCCCCTCGGAATTCGGTACTATCCCCATCACAAATAGATTCATAAGTAGTGTCAACATTCATTACATCTACACTTAAGATCAAACATAAGGTCGAATCACATCCATCCTGCGTAGGAAAGGTATCACAATATATGCCTGGCATATCATAGAATACACCATTAAATTCAGTACTATCTCCCGCACAAATGGTCTCGAATGTTTCGATATAGAAAGTATCCAGTAAGGAGACTGTTATACAATGGGTACTATCACAATCCCCAATCATATAAGTATTGCAATATTCCCCAGCTTCGGCTATTTCTTGTCCCTCAATAATCGTCGTTTCCCCTGGGCAAAGCGCACGGCTCTCCGAAGTATTTACGTCATTCGTAACCCCAACCTGCACCGTTAATGCAGCCGTACAACCCAGTGCATCTGTTGCCACAACCGTGTACAAAGTTGTTTCCGAAGGGGATGCCTCCACCGTTTCGCAGGTTGTGCAGTCCAAACCTTCTTCCGGTGACCATTCATAAGTATCAGCACCGGAAACAGTGAGGATGGTACTTCCTCCTATACAAATCTCCGTATCCGAAGATACCATTACGTTTAGGGAATCATTGAAGTAAGCAAAGACCTCGTCAGTATCTGTACAACCATTTTGGTCTGTGACAGTTAAGGTGAATATCGTTGGTTCATTTGTTAAAACAACTGGATTTGTACTGAAAGGGTTGTCTAATAAATCAATTGGAGACCAACTATACGTATAATCCTCATTGGCTTCTTCTGGCCCTATATTCCCAGCCAAACTGTTACAATTTATTTGATCCTCCCCTGCATCCGCTATCGGTAAGTCATTGACCACAATATCAAAAGATGCGGAATCCATACAATCCGTTCCATTATCAATGGCTACGGTATACGTTGTGCTTTCCGTTGGAGAAACCACCACGACTTGGTCAGTTGCACCATCTACACCCGCACCTGTCCAAGCATAAGCAAGGCCTTCTGAAGCAGCCAATTCTAAGGTAGTACCCAAGCATAAGGAATCAGATTCTGCAAATATCTGCGCCAAAGGTGAAATATTCAAAACAAAATCATGGTAAATATAACAATCTGCACCCACACCTTCAATTAAGGTAAGGTTTAGCGTCTGGGCTTCTTCCGATTCATTGACAATCGTAATTTCTGTATTTGGACAAGTCGGACAAGCAACCCCGTCCTGTGGCGTCCACTGATAAGAATGGCCGGGCGTCCCCGCAATACCGATCATTGTGGGTAAATCGGAACATACGCTCACTACATCTGGATATGAAATATTAATAGGTGATTGCGCCAATTGCACATCGCCATCACAAGCACAATGATTTGCAGGATCAATAGCAGCCATTAGACTACAAAAATCATTATTCATATCCCAATCCATCGAACCACTTAACAAGAAGCTTCCATTTTGCCCTATGGCCTGCATGATACTTTCAGAAAAGAGCCAAGTATCTGCCGGAGAAGGTACACCATTTCCATCATTATCAATATAAAAATCTACGACGGTAGGCGGAATACTTGTTGGACCAGAATTTTCCACCACAAGATCATATTGCAAAATGGAGAAGGCCTCATCTAGGCTAATTTGGAAGGAAGCAATTTCAAAATCAGGTCTGTCGATTTCAATATTAGCAAAACTACTACCCGTTTCGACGAGGATACTACAATCTTCGTTTGTTTCTACACAAAGTGCATCCGTCGTGGAAACAGTTTGTGCAAAGACAAGTTCCTGTCCACATTCAAATGTGGAAAATCCTGCGATTCCGATTGTAAATTGGATACTTTGATCTGGTGTGACGCCCGTTACCAATGGCCAGTTTAATGTTTCTTGGCCATTATCCATGACAATTGTTGGCTCATTGGTATCTGCATTTTCAATAGGATTGTAAGACCCAGGAATATAAGTAACACCTGGCGGTAAAACAACAAAAACACTATCCCCAAGTACTGTGTTATTACTTGTTGTTACCTCAACATCTAATGTCGTTTCATCACTACAAACAATATCAGCACCTTGCGTAATGGAAATGTTTGTCATGTATGGAGGAGCGGTACCATCAATATTGATCGGTTCTCCAGCTTTGGTGAGGTTATTGGTACGCTCTGGACAATTTTGCTCTCCAGATGCCTCAAAGATAATATAGGAACCCGCAATAAAATCGCAGTTTGCTATAGTTTGAAAACGAATTTGTAGTTGATTTTCTGGATCACTGGTGAAACCCGGTAAACCATTCAATTCAATAGCATCATTTAACGTTTCAATATCCCAAAGGAAACGATTATTACCGAGATCTTGGGGATCGGGAATGTCTACAAATCCTGCTCCTGTAGGATAAGCCATTTGGCAACTCCCTGGAATAATCTCAAGTCCGACAGGTAATACGGCAACTATTTCTGGATTAAAAACTGCACCAAACTGCACGCTCAAGAAATCCACCGTATGGTAAGGAATCGGGCTACACAAGGGATAACTTCCTCCCGGGAACTCGGGTTCCATTTCTATTTCGGCTGGCTGTGATTGCACCTTGAGAAAACGGAATCTGGAATAACACGGCGTCGCAAGCGGACTGGTATAAGGGTCACAATTCCAACCATAATTTAAGGTAATGGTTTCTTGCTCGCAGCTGATGTTGAGCGCATTCAATTGGAAAGGTAAGTCGTCGTATGCTTCAATGTCTCCAATTTGAAAGACATTGTTCTGAGCGGTATAAACTTCTCCGGTTTCCGTATTGATGAGTTCAAAGTCATAGATAGCTCCAGTTTCAGATTCCGGATAAATCCAACAATTTAATGCCGTACCACTCACCGTCGAAGCTACAATGGTCGGATTATTCGTTAGCGTGAAATCCCAGCTTGCTGTATTATTATTAGAAACGATGTCATCATCATCAACGGTAATTTCAAGGTTGGGCGATAAAGGCCGGAAAAAGTTATTGTTTTCGAAATCAGTAATGGTTACTTCTGTCGGTTCTGGGAGGCTCGGAGCTAATGTCAAATCAGCCGCGATGTAAATATCTTCACTATTAAAGGAGTAACAATCTTTATCAAAGCTATACTGGAAAAAATAAAAGAATCCTTCATCCAACGCATTAGGGGCTATGGATAAAATATCGTAAGACCAAGTATTATCCGTAATTAATACTGGAGTAATAGACTCATCCTCCAACAATGTGGCTCCGTTTTGCATACTCAGTGCCGTCAACTGCGCATCTATAAGTTCATAATTATCTGGATAGGTAATTGTCCAGTTAATATAAGAACAAAACTCCCGATGTTCATATTCAAAAAAGTTGCCTTGCCCGAGTGAAAAATCAAAATAAATACCTTCGATAAAATCGGAAGGTTCGCAAGGAGGAACGGGATGAATAATTGGGATAATGTCGTATTTATACCCCGTCAGCAATAATTCTTCAGACGGACATTCACACGAAACCAAGCCTGTTTCTGACAAACTAACAATAGGTTCTTCTGAAATATAAAAATTTGGTGCAGCCGTAATGGAAACAATATCAGGATTCCCTTGTTGGTCAAGAGGATTGTCTGTCACCAAGTATTTGGCCGTGAACACAATGGAATCGCCATTTTCATACTGGAAATCTGGGGGAAGGCAACCCGCTAAATCCTCGGCACCGAGATTATAAGATTTAAAAAAGTCTGGGAAATGAGGGATGTTTGAACAGGTATAGGAATTTCCAGTACTGACATCATAAATAGTTACAGTATTCTCCAAATCAATGAAAGAATCCCCTAAGCTGAAATTTAATCGTACATAGTTCCCTTCAAAAGGCGGATAATCTACCACCACAAATCCCTTCATCTCTGCATACAAAGTATCTCCGGCAATAATCTTTTTATCATTTACCAAGCTCAGATCCACCATTCCAGGACCATCTGAAATTTGATCATTATTATTATCAGGTGTACCAAAATTTATTCTCCCGATGGAAAATTCCGGTTCGATGTGAGCCAAGATCGTATCATAAATTAAAACCGGAGGACAAGTAATTGGAATCTGCAATTGTTCACAACTACTTGGTGCACATTCCTGTGGACAAGAAGCATCCAGCGGGATATTAGCGATAACTTCGATAGGAACCATTGGGGTAGGAGCTGAAATACAAAAATTTGTACAACTGGAAATCAAAGTATCCTTATTTAAGGCAATACAATCTTCTCCACAATAGGTCGTGAGATCAAAATCTACGGAAAAAACATCACTGCTAAATGGTAAATTATAGCTTGCAGCAATCGTCGCGATACCATCACTTTCCGAAATTTCTATGGTTGGGTTCTGCCCTTCAAAAGTTAGATCACTCCCACCCCAGCTTTGGATACAGGGAATGAGAAACTGGACATAAAGGTTCTGATCGGATTCGGTTAACAAACCTGAATTAATTTCATAATTCATGGTTGTGGTTTCCCCTACTCCGAAACCACCATCCACCACTTCAAGTATACTCCCGAAATTATCTTGCTCACTATAGTTAACATTTTGTTCCCCTTGATAAAAATCAAAAGGTTCACAAGGGTCAAAATAACCATAATCGAATTCCCACCGGATTTGTAAATTATCACAATTTGGATTACAAATATAGCTGTTCCAATGAATGGTTATAGTGTCGCCAGCCGCTAAGTCTCCTATCAAAAGCACTAGCCCATTGTACAACCCTGTAAAATCACAAGACGTTTCCTCATCCAAGGCATCTGTCAGTATAAACTCCACTGGGAATTGAACCCCAGCACTATCTATATAAATACTCGTGGTATCAATCCCACTAAAAGCCCCTCCAAAGTTAGGTTGGGTCAAAGTAATCCTCAGGTTATCTGCGTACTCCTCTCCTTCATTATAAACGACCAACTCTTGCGCAGCCTCCGTATTTCCACAAAAACAATCTGGTAATGTAGCCATTGGAGTAAATACGACTTCCGGCCTACTATCATCTGGGATAATGCTTATTTCTGCTTGTACTGGGATAAGGCCTTGATCACAAAACTCATCATTACATCCCCAGGATACAGACAATAAGGAAGCGCTTTCGTCCAATGGTGTAACACAATCCTGAATTACAATTTTTTCCGTAATGGTGATGAATTCCCCAAGTTCAAACAAGTCATCTCCATCCCCGATTTCCATAAAGTCTGCAGCACCAAGTTCCAAAACAAAAAGGCTATCTTGTGAAGTCAATACTGTTCCGGAAGGGCTAGAGATGATCAATTGTCCTTCGTTTTCATCTGTAAAAACAAAGGACGAAACAGCACCGAGACGGGTGTTCTGAATCGTTATCATTCGCATAATCGTATCCCCTTGCATGGCGGAAGTATTCTGTGGTACGGTATTTACCATAATCAACAGTGGTGTTTCTATATCATATGGTGTTGTGGATGTAGAAACTGTACCACCATCATAGTTGACCTCTATGAAATTCATAAAAATAATCCCAGCGTCAATGGCATTCACCAACTCACAAGGTGCCTCTGCCCGCAAGCTAATTTGGATACTTTCCCCCGGATTTAGGATAGGAATTATAAACACGGGCATATTTAGGTCATCAATATTGCTTTCTATAGCATTGACGATAGTCCCCGGCTGGTAAGTCACACCAGTCGGGTAATTCACCCCAGAGGGAAAAGTCAGGTTAACTTCCACTTGATACGTCTCGTCTGGAGTATTGTTAGTAACTGTGACTTCAAAAACTTCATCATCACAGACAAACAGATTGGTTGGGTTGTTATAGGTAACTGTAATTTCTTGGGCAAATAGTCCGCTATAACAACAACACATAGCAGTGATTAAGAATCCTCGTAGTAGATGCTTACTCATAGTTTATACTTGAAATTAAAGAGCGCATAACATCTCAGATGCAAAGCGAAATTCCCCCTACCTACTCGCATCTATCTGCGTACACTTTTGCACAGGCAGATCATTTTCATCATTACATCCCAAAGGTCAAC
>JAHDGC010000012.1:15935-22623 GCA_020627865.1 Saprospiraceae bacterium
AACTTTCTGACACTTTCCCTTTGCTTTTAATCTAAATGGTATCCCCATTTTGTTATCCACTCAAATTAAAAAATGATCCAAAATACATTATTAAGTCATTGAATATGGTTTAAAGATACAAACATATTTTAAATTTCCAAGTATAATGGGTTTTTCTATACTATTTTACTCTAGATATTACCTCATCAAGGTCAATTCCCCTTGAAGCGGGTATATTTTGTCATTAGAAAAACATCGGGCACTCAAAATGAAAAAATACACATCTGCCGGTGCTAGACGACCTTTTACGGTACCATCCCAAGAGGCGTCGGAAGCTGTGGATTCATATATTTTCTTTCCCCAACGGTTATATATTTGCATCAGCTCCACACCAGCGGCCCCTTCTGCTGCTGTTATCAGCCGAAAGGAATTGTTTTCGGCCTGTCCATTGGGAATAAAAATGGTTGGAACGGCCATAGTACAGGATTGGCTTGTTTCTACCAAAATTTCTACTTCCATAGTCGTCGAACAAGCATTTTCATCTGTTATAATCACCTCGTAAATCGTACTTTCGGTCGGTGTAGCAATAGGATCGGGACAATCCGAACAATCTAGGCTTTCCGCAGGACTCCACTCATAAGTGATACCGCCAGAAACCGCTAATGGTACTTCATCCCCCAAGGCAATACTGGTATCTTCAGTAATCGTAGTCTCTGGCAACTCATAAAAACTCAAATTCAAGCAGTGGGTAGAGTCGCAATAATGATCACTGGAAAAACTCAGACAATAAAGCCCCGGTTCTTCGTAAATTTCATTGTTAAACTCTAGGCTTTCGCCCAAACAAATAGTGTCATAGGTGGTCACAATAATCGTATCGAGCAACTCAAGCACAACACAATGTACACTATCACAGATTGCTGTATCAAAAGTTTTACAATATTCTCCTGCTGTTCCAATTAACTCATCAAAAATCAAAATGGTTTCTCCATCACAAATAGTTTGTGTTTCTGAAGTTGCAATAAAGTCCTCAACACTAACAAAAATTTCAGCAGCATCCGTACAGCCAGAGGCACCCGTCAGCACAACCGTATACACCATACTTGACACTGGGCTTGCAATGACTTCTGGGCAATCATCACAACTCAATCCACTCGAAGGCATCCATTGAAAGCTTCCATTTCCCGTTGCAGTAAGTACAGCAGTACCTCCATCACAAATCACAACATCAGGAGAAACTTCTAGGGCAGGAGCCAACCCAAAATCAATATTAACAACATCGGTATTCGTACAATTATGCTCATCTGTAACCGTAAGTGCATACGTTGTTGGTATATTCAACAGGATTACCGGATCATGAACTGTTGGATTACTCAATTGAGTAGCCGGTGACCAGTTGTAAGTATAATTTTGGTTAAAAACGGCATTCAAATTCCCAGCCAATCCTTCGCAAAAAAATTGATCATCACCAGCATCTGCAACTGGACCTTCGCTTACGGTTATGGTAATACTCGCCGTTCCAGCACAATTTTCATCATTGGTAATTAAAACTTCGTAAGTTGTTGTTTCGATTGGAGATACCGTTACAGTTCTTGATGTTAGACCATATACCCCTACGCCACTCCACAAATAGGATTCGCCCTCTACTGCTGTCAGGCCAATAGATTCTCCTGCACATATGATGTCCGATGCTGCCGTAATGTCGGGTTCCGGATATACACTGAGGTTAAAATGATGATTAAAATAACAATTTTCACCCGTATCCTCTACTAAAGTAACTTCTTCGGTATAAATATTCGAAAAGGTATTTGTTAAGGTAATTTCCGTAGTTGCACAATTAGGACAAGTTACACTTTCCTGAGGCATCCATTGGTATATATGTCCGGCAATTTCAGGCACACCAATCGTAACGGATCCCCCAGAACAAAGCGTCGGAATGGCCTCATACACAACACCAATTGAGCCACCGACAAACTCGGTAGTTCCTTCACACAAACACTGTGTTTCCGAATTAATATGCGCCAATAAATTACAAAAACCATCAGCAGCATTCCACAACAGCGAACCTTCCAACAAAACACTTTCATTTTCAAAAATAACTTGTTGAATGCTATCCGAAAAGATAAAATCATCGCCCCCCGAGACAATACCATCGCCATCATTATCCGTATAAAAATCCACGACAACAGGTACCGCACTTTGATAAGCCGCATTCTCAATCATCACTTCATAATCCAAAATTGTTTGCGCTTCATTGATTGTAATATCAAACATGGTAATATCTAGCAAAGGCCGATTGATATTTAATGGAAAAAGATTGCTGGCCGTTTCTACCAAAATATCACAGTCCGTATTTTCTGTTGCACAAAAAGCTGTAGTTTTTGCAACACTTTGAACACGGATAAACTCTTGCCCACAATCCAGTGCAGCAAAACCTTCCAGACCAAATTCAAAGGCAAGTTGTTCTCCAGCAGGAAGCCCATTCGGTAAAGGCCATTTCAAAGTTTGTTGTCCGGTTTCTTCTAATATGACAGGCTCCATTAACAATGCATTTTCAATAACATTGTAAGAGTTTGAAATATAAAAAACACCGTCCGGCAACTCCATAATGATACTATCCCCAACAAGTAGCACATCATTCATTTCCAAACTGATTTCAAAGATAGCTTCATCTTCACAAATCAATTCTTCTTGTTGCAAAATAGCAATGCTTCCCGTATAAGGAGGCGCGACACCATCAATCAAAATCGGGTCACTTGCTTTGGTAATCGTATTCGTCGGTTCCCCACAATTTTTTGCTGCTGAAATATTAAAAATAAGGTAGGAACCAGCGATGAAATCGCAATTTGTTTTTGTTTCAAATTGCAAAGTAATTTGATTGGCTGGTTCTTCTAAAATGCCAGATAAACCATTCAATGCAATGGAATCACTGAGCAAAGAAAAATCCCACAGTAGTTCATTACTTCCAATAAGTTGTGGATCGCTCACAGGCTCAAATGTTGTACCTGTCGGATAGGCAACCCGAGAACTACCGGATACTATCTCCAATCCGGGCGGCAAGATGGCACTCAACTCTAGCGCATAGGTCGTTCCAATTTCCGCATTCAATATGGCGACTTCGTAAGCCGGAATCGTACCACAAAGGGGAAAAGGGCCTTGTGGAGATATGACTTCCATATCCAGTTCTCCTTGGCTTGCCGTAACAAATAAAAACTGAAATTTTGAAGCACAGGCTGTGAGCAAAGGGTTTTCATAAGGATCACAGTTCCAACCATATTTTACAATAAGACTTTCTGTTTCACAACCTTGATTTAAGGCTTTCAACTTAAGCGGCTGACTGGCTTCTGCTGGAATATCAGGTAGCTGAAAAATACCATTGATGTCCGGTAACGGTAAGCCCGTGTTTTGATCAATTAATTCAAAATCAGTCAAGTTTCCCGTGGGAGATTCTACATATACCCAACAATATTCTGCCGTTCCGCTAAATGTAGAAGCAATCTGAGTCGGATTATTTGTCAAGGAGAACATCCAAGAAGCCTGATTATCATTTGTAGAAATGGTGCTGGCAGGAATGGTCATATCAAGAGTGGGAGAAAGGGAGCGTAAGCTATTGCCACTGGCAAAAATTTCCTGCTCACCACCATCTGGCAAATTAGCCGCTAGACTAACATCTGCCACTATATCTAAGGCAGAAAAGCCTAAAAAATAACAATTTGTTTCCAAGTCAAATTGAAAGGTATAGGCAAATCCTTCATCTAGAGGATAAGGTTCAAACGGAGAAAGGTTAATGGAGAATTGATTGTCGGACAAAGCAGTCATTGTAATGGGAATATCACTTAAAATTTCCGAACCATTCTGCATTCTTAAAATATCAATTTGGGAATTCATCAATGAAAACTCTTCAGGAAGCTGGATTGTCCATTCCTGCAAAGTGCATAAATTTCGATGTTCATAAGGGAAGAAATTATCTTCGCCTAGTAAAAACTGAAATGAATTTCCTCCGACAAATCCAGATGAGGAACAAGGAGGAACAGGGATGATCCCTGGCTCAATATTGATGTTATATCCCGATATGTATATTCTCTCCGAACTACATCCGCAATTAAAATAATTTACCCCTTGAATGGGCTGTTTGGAAATGGCCAATGTGGGGCCAATACGAATTTCATAGATTGGAGGAATGACGTCATTCTCTTCCGGCAAAGGATTGTAATTCACTTTATAATTGCTTACAAAAATTATGGAATCCCTATTTTCATAACGATACCCATCAGGAATATTACAACCTAATGCAATCAGCGTCGGGAGGCTAAAATCATATCTAAACAAAGCATCATCAATCGTAGGAACATTGTTACAAATATAGTAACTCCCCGCACTATAATCGTATATTTTCAGTTCGTTGGAAAGTTCCTCCAAGCTCTCCGGGCTGATTAAATCTCCATTCCCACCTGTTATAGCATTAGGAGCCACAAAAGGAAGATTGAGTTGAACAAATTCAGCCGGATGCGCCTCATAATCATTCACGACCATACTTTTTAGCACACCCCGAATTGTATCTCCAGCAATAATCCTTTCGTCTTTGACCAAATCCATATTTATTGTCCCGCCACCATCTGCAATTTGATTATTGTCATTATCCGGCAAACCAAAATTAGTCCGAAAAATATCAAAATCATAATCTATATATGCCGGAATGGTATCGTAACAATAGTCGACTTCACAGCGCAAACTATCCATTGTTGGGAAAGTTACAAAGGCACAGCTTTTTGGAGAAAAACTAGCGCCGCACCCCTCGCCTACAAGCATCGCACTTTGGACGAACACATTAATCGGCGCTTCGAGAGGAGGGGCACAAACTTCATCGCAGGATGTCACTAGGGAATCTACACATCCTGAAAGACAATCACTTTCACAAAAATAAATCAGGTCAAAATCTAGCGCTATTTCCTCGCTTATCGGTAACTGATAAATTGCCGTAAGGTAAACATCACCTGCTGTAAAAAACAGGGAAGTATCCGGTACTTGTCCATCTACAGACAGATCATTTTCCTGCCACTCCGCTGCACAAGGAAAGCGTATTTCAATAGCAAGACTCGCATCTGTTTCCTCTAATGCTTCTGAGCTTAGTGTATAATGAAAAGAAGTCAATTCCTCATCCTGTAAACTTCCGCTCGTAGCCTCCAAGGTTGAATTCATCAATTCGCTGCTTTCTGCCTTGCCTTCTCCACCCAAAAATATTGCGGGTTCACAAGAAGAATAATATCCCAGAGCATATTCCCATTCTATAAAGTTGTTGTCACAGTTCTGGTTACAAATAAAAATATCCCAATTTAAGGTTACAGAATCTCCAACGCTCAATTGATCAAAACTCACAATCAACTCATTGAAATAACCTGACACCATACAACTGTTTACTGGATTAGAAGGGTCTACCAATACAGGATTCAACGGTGTTATCACTCCGGCACTATCCAAGAACAGCGTCCCTGAACCTATCCCGCCATTAAACCCCAAGGTATCTTTTTGAAAAAGCGTGATGTTGATGTCTTTCGCTAAATCCACTCCAGTGTTTACAATGCCAAGTTGCTGCCTTGTCGGGGCATTCCCGTTATAGCAAAGCGGTAAAGTAACCAACGGTGTTACGGAAAGCTCAGGCACAAGGGTACTTTCTTCAAAATTAACAATCGCCTCTTTGGCAGAACCGATACCCGCCTCGCAATTTTCTCCATCACAGCCCCACGAAACGGAGAGCTGGGAAAAGCTGAAATCAAGCGCATCGACACAATTATCAATGGTAATTTCTTGCGTGATGCCGATAGCTTCTCCGAGTTCCAACAGATTGTTCCCATTTCCAACTTGTGCAAAATCATCTCCGGTGAGTTCCAACTCAAAAAGTCCGTTTTCTGAGATGATGGTATTTCCAACAGGGCTTGTGATAACCAGATTTCCATCGTTCTCATCTCGGAATACAAAAGAGGATAAAGCCCCTAATCGAGTATTCTGGATGTAAACGGTACGGACAATCGTTTCTCCTGGGCCTGCGGCTAAAGACTCACCACTGACACCTATAATCACGAGGAAAGGTGTTTCAATATCATAGGGCGTAGTGGATATCGCAGTTTCATTACCATCGTAATTCACGGTTATTTCGTTAAAAAATAAAATACCAGAATCTATAGCATCAATGGCATCACATTTCGCCCAAGCGGATAAAGTAAGCGTAAGGCTTTCTCCAGCAAGTAAGTTTGATATTTCAAATATCGGTGCAGAAGGATTATTTATATCCAATTCTGTTGCATTATCTATAGAGCTTGGAATGTATGCTACGCTTTCTGGGAAAACAATACTAAGATTAATATCTTGAAAATCGGTATCATCCGTATTATTCGCCAAGATGATGGTAAAAAGCGATGGCTCGCAAACAATAATATTTTCTGGATTGGTATAATTAATACTTATATCTTGTGCGTTTAAGCAATAGATACCGATTGTCATACAAAAAAACAGGGACAATACATGGTGGGTGGGCTTGTTCATAGATTAAAACTTTAAATTTGTTGAAAAACAGAAAAATTACCCCGCAGGCATAAGTGAGCAGCCTATTCCAAGCAGGACTGAGGTAAAATGTTATACAATCTTGGTTCTGATTAAGCCTTAGCAGGAATCTCTATATTCTATGCAATCTTGGTTCTGATTGGAATTTTGATTA
>JAHDGC010000784.1:0-2489 GCA_020627865.1 Saprospiraceae bacterium
ATTTTTTAAATTTTCCAATTATGTTAAAGAATATTTTAAAACTGGATGGTGTCCAGAAGTTAAACAAAGGTGAACAAAAAAGTATTCATGGAGGTGCGTTAACCTGTGATTCACATCATGATTGCCCACCGGGTCAAGGTTGTTGTGCGAACGCAGGGAGGTGCATGCGCGATGCTCTCGTTATTGCAGGATGTTGATTGATTGTTTCGCCTTTTTTATGGACTATACATTTTTTTTAATGAGTATGGTTCATGACTAATTTTTTCTGATCATAACGTTTTGTGTCGGTAAAATAGATAGACTTATCAATATGGGATAGTTATCATTCTGCCCTTGTGCTTGAGATTTAATTATCGAGGCTAGTGCGTCTAATTTTTAATCTATATATCTTTGAAGTTTATCGGCTCCGGCAATTCGTTATGGTCAGGATTTTTTAATATCATAAGTCTTGACAAAAAAATTCCCCCACTACAAACAAACAGAGTCCAAAGATTGCGGCCCAACCTGTATTAAAATCATTGCCAAACATTATGGCAAAACCATTAATACACAGCAACTACGAAACCTCAGTGAAACTACACGAGAAGGAAGCAGTATGTTAGGTTTGAGCGAAGCTGTTGAGAAAATAGGCTTCCGGTCTTTAGGCGTTAAACTGCCTTTTGTCAATTTCAAAGAGGCTACCTTCCCCTGTATTGTACACTGGAACAAGAATCATTATGCGGTAGTTTATAAAGTCAAAAAGGATAGAATATACATCTCTGATCCGGCGCATGGTTTGATAAATTACAACAAAGCCGAGTTTGTTAAACATTGGATTGGTAATAATGCCGATGAAAATACCAAGGAAGGGGTTGCTCTTTTTGTGGAGCCAACGCCACTGTTTTACAAAGAAGAATTTGAGGAAGATGAAGAATTTGGTTTTGGTTTTATTTTTAAATATTTGTTCAAATACAAGCAGTTTATCGTTCAGTTGATTATCGGTTTGTTGGCTGGGAGTTTGTTGCAACTTATCTTGCCGTTCCTCACCCAAAGTGTGGTCGATGTCGGTATCCAAAACCAAGATATTCATTTTGTTTACCTGATTCTTTTTGCCCAATTGTTTTTATTTGTCGGAAAAGCGTCCCTTGAAATTATCCGAAGCTGGATTTTACTGCACCTGAGTACACGCATCAATATTTCCTTGATTTCTGATTTTTTTATCAAACTCATGAAGCTACCGATTTCCTTTTTTGATGTGCGGATGACTGGAGATTTACTACAAAGAATTAATGACCATAAAAGAATTGAGAAAATTCTAACAACGTCATCCTTGACGGTATTGTTTTCTCTTTTTAACCTGATTCTTTTTAGCCTCGTATTGGGCTATTACAGCCTCCAAATCTTCTGGGTTTTTGTGTTGGGGAGCGTGCTCTATTTCACATGGGTTTTATTCTTTTTTAAGAAAAGAAAAGAGTTGGACTACAAGCGTTTCTCACAAGTGAGCGAGGAACAAAGTAAGGTTATTGAACTCATCAATGGGATGCAGGAAATTAAGTTGCATAATGCAGAAAAGCGCATGCGCTGGGAATGGGAATACGTGCAAGCGCGGTTATTTAAAATTGCATCGAAGAGCCTAGCCCTAGAACAAACGCAAAGTGTTGGTTCCAATTTTATCAATGAACTTAAAAATATGTTCATTACAATTCTTGCTGCAAAATTGGTGATTGATGGAGCCATAACATTGGGCATGATGATGGCCATTAGTTATATTGTTGGACAACTCAATGCTCCGGTGATGCAACTCATCGGTTTTATGCGGGATGTGCAGGATGCCAAAATTTCGCTGGATCGCTTGGGTGAAATCCATAACAAGGAAGAGGAAGAAAAAGTAGGGGAAGAAAAAATTACAAGCATTCCCGTTGATGCGGATATAATGCTTAAAGACATTTTCTTTAGGTATACCGGAGGGTTGGAGCCTGTGTTAAAAGATTTGTCGTTGAGAATCCCTACCAATAAAATGACGGCGATTGTGGGCGTAAGTGGCAGCGGGAAAACAACCTTGATGAAATTGCTGCTCCGTTTTTATTATCCCGATAAGGGAGACATTTTAGTCAATAATTTTAGCCTCAATAATATTGCCCAAAAAGTATGGCGGGAGCAATGTGGGGTCGTGATGCAAGAAGGCTATATTTTTAATGATACCATCGCCCGTAATATTGCTGTTGGAGAAGATTATATTGATAAGGAGAAATTAGCGGATGCCATTGATGTGGCCAATGTTTCTGATTATATTAATGGCTTGCCTTTAGGATACAATACTAAGATTGGGAATGAAGGAACCGGTTTGAGTACAGGGCAAAAACAGCGCTTGCTGATTGCCCGTGCCGTTTACAAAAATCCAAAGTTCTTATTTTTCGATGAAGCTACTTCCGCCCTGGATGCCAACAACGAAAAAGTAATCATGGAAAAGCTCAATACTTTTTTTGCCAATAAAACGGCAGTAGTCATCG
>JAHDGC010000784.1:2499-3709 GCA_020627865.1 Saprospiraceae bacterium
GATTGAGTACGGTGAAAAATGCACATCAAATTGTCGTGCTGGACAAAGGAAAAATTGTAGAAATAGGGAACCATAAAACACTGGTCGCACAAAAAGGAAATTATTACCATCTGGTTAAAAATCAGTTGGACTTGGGAAAATAAAAATAGAGTCTTTTAATCCATATTAGAGCATGAGTTCTATAGGAACGATATATTTTGCCAGTCATGAAATGGCTGGAGCATAAAAAGCACAGTATTTTTCTTTTAAAAAATCTACAATGCCAAATAATACCGCAAATCTTCCCCTCCGCAGCGAATCCGTCCAAGAAATCCTAACCGCCATCCCCAACTGGATGATCCGTTGGGGCAACACTTTAGTCTTTCTGATTATCATGCTTTTACTGACCATAAGCTGGTTTGTAAAATACCCAGATGTAATTGCTGCACAAGCTATGCTAACAACCGAAGTCCCACCCCAAAAAGAGTATGCAAAAATAACGGGGAAAATTGATACTTTTTTGGTTAAGGATGAACACTATGTTGACATGGAGGCTTCGTTAGCCATCATCGAAAATACAGCAAACTTTGAGGATGTTTTCTATTTGAAAAGCGTACTAGAAACGATAAAACTCAACCACACAGATTTTAAATTCCCGATTGATAATATTCCTTTTCTGTTTTTAGGAGAAATTGAAACGGCATATGCCCTTTTTGAAAACAGCTACGATCAATATTTGTTGAATAAACAATTGCAACCCTTTTCGGAAGAAGCTACGGCTCATAATTATGCGCTTAAAGAATTGCAAGATCGTTTGGAGAATCTGGAGCTTCAAGAAAAAATAAATGCTGCGGCATTAGTCCTCAAAAAAAATGAACTGGAACGTTGTAAAACTTTATTCGAAGAAGGCCTAATTTCCAAGCAAGAATATGAAAGCAAACAACTGGAAAACTTACAAGCAAAACGAAACCACGAAAACATGAGTGTTTCCATTTCCCAAACCAAGGAGGCCATCAGCAATGCAAAATTATCCGCAAGGAAAACAAGCATTAATCGAACAAGGGAGGAGAGAGTATTGTTTAGAAATGTGATCCAGTCCTTTAATCAGTTAAAAAGTGCCATCAAAGACTGGGAGTTAAAATACGTGCTTAAAGCGTCTATTGCTGGAAAGGTTTCTTTACTGGATTTTTGGAAGGAGAAGCAAACCGTTCAAGCTGGAGATTTGGTCTTT
>JAHDGC010000785.1 GCA_020627865.1 Saprospiraceae bacterium
AAAGGACGAGGTTAAGAAATATTTTTAGAGGTGCAAAGGTACGACTTTTTATATTCTGAAAAAAATAAAATCAATTGAAATTTAATATCTTTGTCATTGTTAGATCGCTGCGCTCTTAAATTTTAGATCATTCGCTGGCGCTCACTTTTAGATATTAGATCGCTACGCTGTTAGATATTAGACCATTCGCTGCGCTCATTGACAGACTTTAGACTTTAACTTAAAATTTATATAAGATGACAGATCAACGGCCTTGGTTAAAAAATTATCCGACCGGAATTCCGGCAAATATTGATGCAGAGGCTTACCCCTGCTTGGTGGATTTAATTGAAGAAACATTTGATAAATACCGAAAAAAGACGGCTTTTGCTTGTATGGGAGCAGAATTAACCTTTGATGAGGTAGATAAAATGTCCATGCAGTTTGCAGGATTTCTTAGATCAAGAGGGCTGGAAGTTGGAGACAAAATTGCTTTAATGATGCCCAACATGCTTCAGTATCCTATAGCATTATTTGGCGCCTTACGGGCTGGGTTGATTGTAGTCAATACTAATCCGCTTTATACCCCAAGGGAGATGAAGCATCAGTTTACGGATTCTGAATGCAAGGCCATTGTGATTGCGGAAAATTTTGCAGAAAATTTACAAAAGGTCTTAGGAGACACTAAAATCAAGACGATTGTTGTAACCAGTATTGGCGAGATGCTAGGATTTCTTAAGGGGAAAATAGTCAATTTTGTTGTTAGGAATGTTAAGCGTATGGTGCCCGCTTATGAAATTGCGAATACCGTTAGCTTTAAAGAAGCCCTAAAACAAGGTAAGAAGTTTAAGATGGAATCTCATAAGGGAAATCTGGATGATGTCATCTTACACCAATATACTGGGGGAACAACTGGGGTCGCTAAAGGAGCCATGCTGACCAATAAGAATCTTGTGGCCAATATGCAGCAAATTCGAGCAGGCATGATCCCTTTTATCCAGGAAGGAGCAGAAGTCGCCATTGCCCCGCTCCCGATGTATCATATTTTTGCCTTTTCGGTACATGGCTTGGCCTTAATGAGTATCGGTTCCCTTTCTGTATTGATTACCAACCCTAGGGATATTCCAAACCTTATTAAAGAATGGAAAAAATATCCGGTTAGCATTTTTTCTGGTGTAAACACCTTATTTAATGCCTTGATGAATCATAAGGATTTTGAAAGCATAGATTTCAGTACATTGAAAGTTTCTGTTGGTGGTGGTATGGCTGTACAGAAGCCTGTCGCGGAAAAATGGCAGCAAATAACGGGATGTTTTCTGGCAGAAGGTTATGGTATGACAGAATCTTCTCCGGTAGTAACGATGAATCCGATTGATGGCACAGGTAGACTTGGCACGATAGGTATGCCCGTCCCTTCTACGGAAGTCCGTATCGCGGATGAGCATGGTTTTCAACTTTCTGCTGGGGAAATTGGTGAAATTCAGGTGAGAGGGCCACAGGTTATGAAAGGATATTATAATCGTCCTGATGCAACAGCGGAGACGATTGTCGGCGGCTGGTTGAAAACGGGGGATATAGGTGTCATGTCGGCAGATGGTTTTTTCAGGATAGTGGATCGGAAGAAAGATATGATTTTGGTTTCTGGATTCAATGTTTATCCGAACGAGATTGAGGAAGTCGTAGCCGGGCATCCTAAAGTGTTGGAAGCTGCCGCTATTGGGATTCCTGATGACAAGTCGGGTGAGGTGGTTAAGATTTTTGTGGTCAAGAAAGATAAGTCGCTTACGGAAAGTGAACTGATTGCTTATTGTCGGGAAAATTTGACGGGGTATAAGGTACCGAAACAATGTGAATTCAGGGATGATTTGCCGAAGACGAATGTGGGGAAGATTTTGCGGCGGGAGTTGAGAGGATAGATTTTAGATCGCTTCGCTGTTAGACCGTTCGCGTTGCTCACTGTCAGGGGTCAGATGCGGTATTCGTGAGGGATATTTATCCTTTTAGGGCGAGCATTTATAACAAAAAAATTACAAAAGGTCATTCACAACTATGCGAATGACCTTTATATATTAATAACTCGTTCTCTTATCTTTTGGAGAGCAAATCTCGGATTTCTGTAAGTAAATCGACATCCGATGGGCCTTCTGGTTCTGGCTCTGGTGGTGGTTGCATTTTATTATATGACCTTACAATCATGAAAATTACAAATGCAATAATCAGGAAATCAACAATGGTTTGTATCCATTTTCCATAGCGTATTACAACGGCCTCCTTTATAACTTTATCTCCTTCCTGAACAGCAGGAGCAAGCTCCATAACCAAATCTTTGAAGTCTACGCCTCCCATTGCCATTCCAATTGGTGGCATTAGGACATCGGCAACGAAGGAGGAAACCACCGCTCCGAAAGCGCCTGCAATAATTACGGCAACGGCTAATTCCAAGACATTGCCTTTCATGATAAATTCTTTAAATTCTTTCCACATATTGTTTAATTTTATAGTAAAAAAATAAAAATAAAATTCTGCTTCCTTTCACTCACCCTGCCGAAAAAGGATTGCCGGCCCTGTAGTAGAAAATTTATTTTTGAATGATGTAAAGTTGAATAACCTTGTGTTTTTCAATGGTTATGACGCAAAGTAAAGAAAGCGTCACAGTAAACCAAAAAACCTGTTCCTTCAATTAAAAGAAACAGGTTTTGTAAAATGCTAAAACAGTATTTTTAAGCGATGCTCATTATTTCACACCAGCATCCTTCCTGATTTTATTCAAAGCAGAACCCTCCTTCACCCACTCTATCTGAGCCTCATTATATGTATGCTTCACTTCAAATTTTTCTTTTGTTCCGTCTGCATGTTTCAACTGGATGGTCAGTGTTTTTCCTGGAGCAAAATCTTTGAAATTCGTAATACTTACTTCATCGTCTTGGCGAACTTTATCATAGTCTGCCGGATTCTTAAAAGTAAGTCCTAGCATCCCTTGTTTTTTCAGGTTTGTTTCGTGGATTCTTGCAAAAGATTTTACAACTACTGCTTTTACGCCCAAGAAACGAGGTTCCATAGCAGCGTGTTCCCGTGAAGAACCTTCCCCATAATTTTCTTCTCCAAAAACAATGGTTCCGATTTTGTTCTCCCGATACAGTTTTGCAGAATCTGGCACTTTCATGAATTCACCAGATACCATATTGTAAACCGTATTGGTTTTTTCATTAAAGAAATTAACCGCACCAATTAAACAATTCTCTGAAATATTTTCAAGGTGTCCCCGATATTTTAACCACGGGCCAGCCATCGAAATATGATCTGTCGTACATTTTCCTTTTGCCTTAATCAAAACCCGCATCCCTTTCACCTGTCCTGCTGAGATCTTTTTAAAAGGTTTTAATTTCTGTAATCTTTTTGATTTTGTATCAATGTTTACCGTTACGCCACTGCCGTCTTCTATCGGAGCAATGAACCCAGGGTCTTCAACATCAAAGCCTTTTGTTGGTAATTCAATACCTTTTGGCGGACTCAATTTCACTTTCTTTCCATCTTTGTTGACTAACCTATCTTTAAGTGGATTAAAAGTCAAGTCTCCTGCGATAGCCATTGCCGTTACGATTTCAGGAGATGCAACAAAAGAGTGCGTATTCGGGTTGCCATCATTTCTTTTAGAGAAGTTTCTGTTGAAAGAAGTGATGATAGAGTTTTTGCGATTGGGATCATCCGTATGGCGCGCCCACTG
>JAHDGC010000013.1 GCA_020627865.1 Saprospiraceae bacterium
CCTGATCAAATCATAACTTCCCCTTCCCTTTATAGAAAGACCTTCAACAAATGGCAGTTTTAATTCGGCATCCAAACTATTCAAAAATCTACGCCCCTCGCCTTGCTCATTCGTCAACATAATACTCGAAACGGGGTTATTCACGGCCAGCACATTATCCCATTGAAAATAACCCCCAAATATACTTTCCGCATCCAGCACGGGGCGGGTTGGATCAAAAGTTTGCGCAGCCCCCATAACGTTTGGTGCAAAGCGATCTTTATTCAAACTCGCCTTGGATTTTAAACTGAGGATGAGATTCTCGTCAAATAACTTAGTCGAGAAGTTAACCGCTGCATTAGAAAGTGCATTCCGCGATGTTTTTAACACCCCATTATTATACATATGATTTAACGAAACGTAATAGTTGCTCTTGCCAAAACCGCCAGAAAAGGAAACATTATGTTGTTGCCCCGTAGCCAACTGCGTAATTTCATCAACCCAATCCGTACTGGCATCCCCGAGGCTAGAAATCTCTCCGGGTTCCTTGTCCTTTATGACATCTCGGAAGGTGTCCGCATCAAATATATCAGGGCTTCCGCCAAGTGTAGCAATAGAAAAATAACCATTGTAATTCACCATCATTTTCCCGCCAGAACCAGACTTTGTCGTAATGATAATGACACCGTTTGCCCCTCTTGAACCATAAATCGCTGCGGCTGAAGCATCTTTCAAAACGGTGATACTTTCTACATCTGCGGCATTCACGAAATTCAGGGGATTTCGACCGCTGGCATTACTATCATCATCAATCGGAACACCATCAATGACAATCAGGGGAGCACTACTCGCCCCAAAATCACCCATAGAAGTTCCTCCCCTTATTCTAATCTCTGTGCCTCCTCCCGGATCATTGCCAGGAGTAATTTGTAACCCTGCAACCTTACCCGTCATTAACCTTTCCGGAGAGGCCATAACCCCCCGGTTAAAATCTTCTTCGCTCACCTTAGAAACTACGCCAGTGAGATCCTCTTTCTTCACCGCACCGTAGCCAACTACAGTGATGGTTTCTAGGGTCATGTTTCCCATCTGGATGTCGATAACGGTATCGTCCCCAACAATAAATTTTTGGTCAACATAACCCGTATAGGAGAAGACCAATGTATCGCCTTTCTCAGCCTGTATTTCGTAGGTACCATCAAAATCTGTTATCGTACCTTTGCTTCCGCCTTTGCCATTTTTCACCAGTACATTGGCCCCGATGAGGCTTTCTCCGGTTTCACTATCCAGAATAGTTCCAGTAACGGTTTGGCTATACCCTGTTAGAAAGCCCATGAAGAGCAAACCAAATACCAACAGGAATTTTAGTTGTAATGTAGATCTCATAAATAAAAGTTTATCTTGTTTTAAATAGCTGTGAAATTAAGACATGGGATTTTCCAAGACTTCTGATTTTTATAAACCTGAAAGAATAGATTTTGGGCAAAACTGATAGAGCAATCAGTTCAGATTTGAAGACGTCGGATTTAGATGGTAAGCCTTGAATTCAGGCTGCTTTTTACTCAAAAAGGTTATGGGGTGATAGTTTTCCGGTAAGAAAACCGAAATATTGGACAGCTGCCCAATATTTCGGTTGACTAAGCATCAATTATAATTCTATAAATTCGGCAGTCCAAGATTCTCCGCCATTGTCCGTTTTAACTCTAATATCGTAAGTAGCATCCGCAGCAATAACGATATCGCCACCGTTTCCGTCACCAGAGATATTCCCAAGATCACCAGAGATCATATCAAGATTATGGCCAATCTGAGTTCCCCAATCATCATTAAGTCTTAATTTGCAAGCTCCGGCAACAAGCCCCATTTGGATATACCAAGTATGAACACCATTAGATTCTCCTTCGTAGACAAGGTCTGTATCTGCACTCCAATCTGGAATTGGAGTTGCACTACCAATGATACCCCAGCTGTAATCGTCAGGAAATACCACCTGTGCAACCTCTCCCGTTTTGGTAAGGTTCATTCTCCAGCTATCCGTAGGATCCCAAGTCACATCAACGGTGTAGATAGCAGGCTCGGCAGCAAGGTTAGAACAATCAGAACCTAAGTCTTCCACAAGGCCACCCAAGTTGGTGAAAGCAACATAGCCATTCGTAAAATCATGCCCAGCAGCAGGATCATCTCTTCTATCTATAGCCCAGTCACAGTTGAACCGCAACTTCCACCAGCTATCCGTAATGGTAACATCCGTTCCTGTCCAAGATCCACCATCGGCATCTAATTTATTTTCAGCAAGGATCAAATTTGCATCCAAAGCACCACCAGTCAATTCTACTTTTTTGATGTGATACAAAATGATTTCTCCTCTATCTAAATCGTGTGTCACTTGGTAAAGTCCAGCAGCAGGCACCGCAAAAGCAGTACCGCTATCGTCCGTTTCTACAAGGGTATAGGTAATTACGGTACCGTCGCAATCTACTTCACCATCTTCCTTAGTACCGGCAGTTCCGCCAACGGTTTGCATAACTTCCTTAGAAACAACTTCTACAATAGTATAATTTGCCGCGTTTAGGTATGCATATCCTCCAATAAAACCAGTTCTATCTTGGCAGCCATATCCAGCATCCTCAACAATCATTGCCGATAATGCAACGGCTTCTGCTGCATCGGCCTCTAGTGTTAAATCCTTACCATCTTGCGTCAGGTAAAAACCATCTCCCAGTAGAACACCATCATCCACCGGATCAATTATAGGCGTATCATCCTCCCCACAGGAGGTAACAAAAAGCACTGCACATACCACAAAAAGTATGTTTGCATAATGAGTGAAACTTCTAATATTCATTTTTTTAGTTTTTTATTAAAAAATTAGTACGATGTTATTGTCAATAAGCATAACGAATAAGTTCATTCACATGCTGACAATACATATATAAATTATATGAAAATATAAATTCAGAACAAAATATGGAGATGGTTTAGATATACGAATTTTATAGTTCTATTTTTTACCCTTGCCATGCAAAAGTATAAAAATATCTTTAAAGATTAGTGTTTTATTAACACTAAAGTAATATATATGCCTTAATTTTAGCTGTGCAATCGTTTGCATAAACATTCGTTGATCTGTTTGAGCATAAAAAAGAGGATACCTGATTATTAAAAGGTATCCTCTTTTTCATTTTTGCAACCATCCTGATTGCTCCAAATCATAACAACGCTACTCCTTTCGTTCAATATGCACATTCCATTTTACCCCCTCATTTCTGGTAAAGATGCTAATACTATATGCTTCACTATCCGTAATTTTATAAGGTGCACGATATGCTCCACTCCCACCTTGATAATAAAGGTAATTATCCAACTGTCCTAGCGGAATATTACTGCTAAAGCCCGTGAATTTCGGTGTTCGATCGACTAGAATACCCTCGGGGATAGAATCGCCATCCGAATCAATTGTTATGAGTTTGAAATTGATTGGGTTGAAATGCATAGAATCAACTCTCCATTCGTGCTTACCATCGACTTTATCCAAATAGTTAAATTCAATATCCGGATTAGCATCCTCAATACTTTGCTCCGCTTCGAGGTCATTCAGCAAATCCCCGAAAAGTGTTCCATAAAGAATGCTACTCAATTCATCATAAGGCACTTCCTCTTGCTCCTGCCCGTCGGCCTCATCATACGGTTCAAAATCAATTTGCCACCTGAAATCATTCGGGTTAATTTCTATCATATCCGGACCAATTCCCCAGCCCCTTTCGGGATACCAAACAATATCCATATTGTAAGCAGCAACTTCCTCCACACCAATGACAAAGGGCACACCACCTGCTTCTAAGGTAATGGAATCTATTTTGCCACCCAATGTTGTGTAAAAGCGATAATCAGGATCTTGACCAGAAACCCCACGTTCAATCATATGCATACAGTTAAATCGAACCCGCCATTCTCCTTCGAACATCTCATATTCTTCTTTATGCCAAATACCACCCGTTGCATCCAAGTTTCTATATTCATCAAAGATGACTTCACGCCCCATAGTATCCACAGCAGTACCGATAAAGCTAACATCATTAATAGGCAAAACGACTAGTTCTCCCGAAATGGAATCATAGGTAACTTTATGAAATCCAGCGGTATTGACAGGGAAAGCGGCACTGCTCGTACTATCCGTTTGCACCAAGGTATACTCAACCAAATCTCCACCACAACCTACTCCTGCTTCCTCTATGGATGCTGTTCCCCCGGTTCTTTTAACCACTTCCTTTTCCTCAACGTTTACCAACTGGTAATTTCCAGCCATCAAATACATATATCCAGCAACAAACCCTTCTCGGGCAACCGGTGTGGCCATGGAATCTAATTGAGCAGGATCAGCGACTTTCTCTTCGATTAACCGATCAAAAGGATTAGGGTATTCATTCTCTAAAGCAAGATAAAGCCCATTTTGCGCCTCTGGCGGGATGATAACCTCTGGCACTTCTTCTTCACAAGATGTTATCATTAAAACCGTACATAGCAAGAACAGCAGGTAAAAAAAATGAGGAAAACTTCTGATATTCATTTTATAGTTTTTTATAAACCGTTTTCAACAGTATTATTTTCTTCAATATTAAAAAGCAAGCAAAATTATAAAAATATTACAACTTTCCCACGATTTCTCTATTGGTAGAGAAATTGATTACTCACCACTATTTAAAACGCAAGGAAAATAGTGTTATTATCCATAATATGGTCATATTTACGGAAAACGATATGCTTTGTTACTCTTTCAGAATGCCTATCCCTTCTCCCGATTTCTCCCTAAGGAATGACTGAATGCAGCCCATAAATAGCTGCCCGTAAAGTTGTAACTTTTTCTCGCCCACTCCCGACACCCGCATCATTTTCTCCGCTGTTGTTGGGCGCATGGCTGCCATTTCTTCTAAAGTCGCATCAGAAAAAATAATATAGGGCGGAACCCCTCTCTCCCGAGCCTGTTCTCTACGAAGCTGACGCAATCTTTCGAACAACTCATCCCGTACCCGTTGCCGTTTCGAAACCGGTTTTTTAGCTTTCACTTTCTGGGCTGCCCGTCGTTCTTTCAGGCTCACCATCCGTACTAGTTTTACGGTAGTCCCCTTGAATAGCACATCATGTGCCACTGCGGTCAACTTCAAGATACTTTTCTGATCATAAGCAATTTCTATCAATCCAAGATTCAACAATTGTTGTATAAAATATTGCCAATCATAGGTAGAATATTCTCCCCCAGCCCCATACGTTTTTATATTGTTATATCCTCTTTCATAAATTTCTCTTCGATTAGACCCTCGCAAGACATCAATCAACATCCCTGTTGCCACCTGTTCCCGTAATCTGTATATAGCAGACAATGCCTTTTGGGCAATAGTGGTCCCGTCAAATACTTTAGGAGGATCAAGGCAAACATCACAATTGCCACAGTTCCCCTGTTGATGTTCCCCAAAATAACTCAATAAAATTTTACGCCGACAAATCAAGGATTCTGCATACTGTTTGATCCGATCCAGTTTGGCCAATTTCAAATCTACGTGTTCTCGGCTACCTGCATTTTCATCCCCCGTAAGAATATCTTTTAAAACCGTTACATCTCGGAAGCTGTAAAATAACATGGTTTTTGCATTGGCCCCATCCCTTCCGGCTCGACCGATTTCCTGATAGTAGCTTTCCATATTTTTAGGCAAATTATAATGGATTACCCAGCGCACATTAGATTTATCTATACCCATTCCAAAGGCGATGGTTGCACAAACAATCGGGATATTATCATTGATAAACTCTTCTTGGGTTTTTGCCCTCTGTTGTGCCGGCATCCGAGCATGATAATGTGCCGCATGGATGCCCTTCATGTTGAGTTTGGCGGCCAGCTCTTCCGTACTTTTCCGACTGAGGCAATAAACGATCCCTGACTGACCAGGGTGCTGTTTGATAAAATCCACGATTTGCTCGATGCGTTTCTGGCCCGGGCGCACTTCAAGGCTGAGGTTGGGACGATCGAAGGAAGCGACAAAAACCTCGGGGGTTTGCATATTCATCTGGGCGAGAATATCCCGGCGGGTAATTTTATCTGCCGTTGCCGTCAAGGCGATAATCGGAATCTGTGGAAATTGTTTTTTTAAAAAACCCAATTGAGCATACTCCGGCCGGAAGTCATGCCCCCAAGAGGAAATACAGTGCGCCTCATCTATGGCAAACAAGCTGATTTTTGCCTGATGAAGAATGGGCAAAAAACTTTGGGAAACCATTTTTTCTGGGGAAACATAGAGCAACTTTAAGGAGCCGTTTAACGCGGCATTTTCCACCTCATTTTGCTCGGAAGGACTTAGGGAACTATTGAGAAACGCAGCTGAGATGCCGTTAGCCTTCAGACTTTCAACCTGATCTTTCATCAAAGAGATTAAAGGAGAAAGGACGATACAAACTCCTTCCAGGGTTATGGCTGGAATCTGGAAACACATGGATTTCCCACCTCCCGTTGGCATGAGCACTAATACATCTTTTTTATCATAAACCGCTTGAACGATTTCCCCTTGCATTGGCCGAAACTTGTCGTAGCCAAAATATTTTTTCAAGGCCAATTTCGCAGATTCGATATTCATAAAAGTATGTTCAATTTTTTGATGAATGTAAGATACAAATTTTTAAGTCGTCGTAAGCATTACGACGCTACGTTTTTTTATAAAAATAAAAGGTTCGATCTACATTTTCTTTGTGGTCATAAGGCCCCGTGACAATCAGAGAATCTGTATATATTTTTCCCTTAAAAAACTTCGGGTCATGGTTGTAATACACCTTCGTGGAATAATGCAAGGAATCTCCCGCGATGGTATAATATCCATGAATGTTTCCAGGGGTTGATTTTTCCAACGCCCAAACCTTATCCGGCGTGTTATAAACCTGATATTCGATAACTAAACCATCCGGATAAAAGCGAACAATGTTATAAAGATCGCCAAAAGTATCCTCTCCCGCAATCCTGAAATAAACGCCATCGGTATGTAATGAAACCTTTTCTTTCTCAAGTGTAAAGCTAGGATTGAAGTAACTAAAACTTTTTGCATCTGGTTCTCCATCGGTCAAGTCTATGACATCCTGTTTTGAAGGAATTGTCTGCATTTTGTTGGAGCATGTCCAGAAAAAGAAAGTACAGGCTAAGAAAGTTAGATATTTTATTGAAGTTTTCATTAGAAAATTAAGTTTGTAAAAATGCAGGCACAAAGGAAAATCCTACCTACGCGCGCCCTTCATCCCCAAAGGGGTTGTTTTCCCACGATTTTCCTTTAGGGAATCGGAAGATAATAACCTACCCGACCAAATCTTGATAATTTTAATATATACTTCGTTATTTTTTCGTTGCGTAGCGCTGCTATGCTCCTCAAAAATGCCTCGCCTATATCAAAATTCTCGGCGACTTATCGGGTATCTTATTTATTTCCGGTTCCCTTACTTTTAAATTATATGAAGGATCAGTTCGTAATAAATCATGATTTTACTGGCACATTTTTCTCTTTGTAAGCAAAAAACAGCAAAAGACCCAACAAACAAAACACGAAAGCACAGGCTGCTGTCAATTTTATACCAAAAGGATTTTCCGTACTTTTCCCCAGTAGCAATAGGGAAGGAAAAATCAAGTTTGCTAGGGAGATGCCTAGCTTCATCCCAAATGCACGAACAGCATAAAACATCCCCGCCTGCTGTTCTCCATTTTCCATTTCATCTTCATGTACAATATCCGCCACAATAGCATTCGGCAAGATCCCAAAACCGGCCATCGGCACCGCAGACAAAACGGCCAGCACATAAAAAATGGATTGGGTTGCCACACCGATTTCTTGGATAAAAAACGTTGTGGCGAAAAGGACACAGAAAAAAGCAAAGGAAATAATCACCAATATTTTCTTCCCCCACCGTTTTGCCAGTATATTAATCGGGATATAAATTAGAAAACTCGAAAACAAGGCGATGGCCATGAACAAAGATGCAAAAGACTTCTCCAAGCCCATCAAAATGGTCACGTAATAACTTACCCCTAACTGCATAAAAGTAAGGGATAACCAATACATCAAATCAGAAAATACAAAGAACCGAAAATTCCGGTTGGCAAAAACAGCGAGCAACGATTTTCCAAAATTATTAGAAGTACTACCCTGCCGGCAATATTTATTCTCATCCAATAAAAAAACAGGTACCAGCATAAAAACCAAGGATACCAGTGCAAAAATACCAACAGTATATTGAAATGCTGCAACAGAATCCATACTTTGTTCAAAGAATTCTTGCAATACGTAGACGGTATTCCCCAATAAAAACCCCATAGCCCAAGTCAGGGAAATAAATGTTGAAATAACAAGACGATCCTCCTCATAATGCCCCAGTTCACTAATCAATGCCGTATAGGGAACAACATACAAGGTCATAAAAAAATAAAACAGGAAAACTGTCCCCAATAACCAACCCGTATTGACCGTTTCATCACCGGAAATTGGATAAAAAATAAGGAAGGAGAGTAAAGCAAAAGGGATGGCGGCAATGGCCATAAAATATTTTCGTTTCCCAAACTTGCTGACTTTTTTATCCGAAAAGCTCGCAATCAAGGGGTCTGTTATCGCATCAAAAATTCGTCCACCAAAATTAATAAGTCCTAATACTGCAATAACACCCAATAGTGCCCCTTGAAAGATAAAATTGGGGAATAAGGGTGTCTGTTTCCGGGGGCATATAGAAATACACCACCAGATTGGCAGCACCAAAGCTAGCCAAAGACCAGCCCAATTGGCCCAATGCATATATTATTTTTACTTTTAATGTCGGACGAGTTGCCATATGCTTGTTTTTTCACTAAAACATTGCAAGCTAATCATCTGATCGCATTTTCCCAATTTTTTTCCCGCTAGAAATTATAAAAACGTATTCGCGACACCTAGGCCTTCCATTTCTGCAACAGCATCCAGACAGGAGCAAATGATGATATTACCATCAATTTATTTTGATAATTAAATTATAATTTCGATTTTGCAGCACTTTTAAACCCAACATAACACTTTGCAAATCAAGCGAAATTTCGCTTATAGAACTTTATAAATAAAAATATTCAAACCGTTATTTGTTATGGTAAATTCAAAGATAGGAGGTATAGGATTTTACGTCCCAGAAAAACGCGTCACCAACCACGATCTCGCCGGAGTCATGGATACTTCAGATGAATGGATTCAGGAAAGAACCGGTATTGTAGAAAGGAGATATGCACAAAAGCACAAGGAATCTACAGCAACAATGGGTGTAAAAGCGGCAGAAATTGCTATTGAAAGGGCCGGAATAACAGCAAAAGATGTAGACTTCATCATATTTGCAACACTTAGCCCAGACTACTATTTTCCCGGAAGTGGCGTGTTATTACAAAGAGCAATGGGGATGAATGGCATTGGGGCACTAGATATCAGAAACCAATGCAGCGGGTTTATTTACGGATTGTCTATTGCTGACCAATTTGTCAAAACGGGGATGTATAAAAATGTTTTGCTTGTTGGTTCAGAGTTTCATTCTTGCGGATTGGATTTTACGACCAGAGGACGAAATGTAACGGCTATTTTTGGAGATGGTGCAGGTGCTGCTATTATCCAACCGACAGAAGAAGAAGGTAAAGGCATCTTGTCTACCCATTTGCATGCCGACGGAGAGCATGCAGAAAAGCTGGCCTATATTAATCCGGGTTGTCATGGTGGTGTCCATTTGGGAACAGAAAAATTTGGTTATCCAGAACAAGAATTTGGAGGAATGTGGCTTACCGAGAAAATGATAGCGGATGAAGATCTCTATCCACATATGGAAGGGAAGCATGTCTTTAAATTTGCTGTAGTGAAATTCCCAGAAGTTATCATGGAAGCCTTGCAAAAAAATGGTTATCAACCGGAAGATATTGACATGCTTGTTCCCCATCAGGCGAATTTGCGTATCAGCCAATTTGTCCAGCGAGGGCTAGGCTTACCAGATGAAAAGGTATATAATAACATACAAAGATATGGCAACACTACAGCAGCATCTATTCCTATAGCATTGTGTGAAGCCTTGGAAGAGGGTAAAATCAAGGAAGGTGATTTGGTTTGTCTGGCTGCTTTTGGTAGTGGATTTACCTGGGGTTCTGCGCTGATTCGTTGGTAGTTTGGTGATTTGTAAATTGTTGATTAGTGATTAGTCTCTTAATATGCCGACTGCAAACGTATTAGACTAGGTTCTATAAGGCCTTGCAACTTTGAACATTTCCATATAAATGAATGTTCCATTGGTGAATTGTGTTTTTTTAAATTAATATTACATGTCAACAACAGCTTCCATTCATAATTTATCGGTAAAAAACATCGAAGGAGAATTAGAATCTCTAGAAAAATACAAAGGTAAGGTCTTGCTTATTGTCAATACGGCTTCCAAATGTGGTTTTACGCCACAACTGGAAGAAATGACCAAACTCCATGAGGAATTCAAGGCACAAGGTTTTGAAATTCTGGCCTTCCCTTCCAATGATTTTGCGGGGCAAGAACCGCTAGAAGGAGCCGCCCTTGAACAATTTTGCCAACTCAACTATCAGGCAGCTTACCCGATTTTTGGCAAGACCCATGTTAAAGGGGAAAATGCTTCTGAGCTATACCAATTCCTTTCTGACAAGTCTAAAAATGGCAAGGTTTCTTCTACCCCAAAATGGAATTTCCACAAATACCTCGTTGACAAAGAAGGCCGCGTTATTGATTACTATTACAGTATAACCAGCCCGACTTCCGGGAAAGTCAAGAAAGCTATTCAAAAATTACTGAAGAAATAACTTCTTCGCCAAGCAACTAACATTATTACACAAATATAGCTTTTACCTAATTATATGAAAGTAGACATCCTCGCTATCGGTGTACATCCTGATGATGTAGAATTAAGTTGTAGCGGCACCTTGCTCCGCCACATTGCCGCAGGGAAAAAAGTCGCCTTGCTCGACCTCACCAGAGGAGAATTGGGCACGAGGGGTTCCGCCGAAATCAGGGATCAAGAGGCTGCTACTGCCGCCCGCCTCATGGGTGCCGTTGCAAGAGACAACCTAGCGATGGCCGATGGCTTTTTCAAGCAAACGGAAGAGAATCTGCGAAAAATCATTTCGATTATTCGAAAATATCGCCCAGAAATTGTCCTGGCTAACGCAATAGAAGATCGGCATCCAGATCATGGTCGTGCGGCAAAACTCATATCGCAGGCCTGCTTCTTATCCGGCCTTCTAAAAATCAAAACGGAGTTCGGCGGCAGCCCTCAAGAGCATTGGCGTCCCAAGGTTGTCTATCACTATATCCAAGATTACAATCTAAAACCCGATTTTTTGGTAGACATCACACCATATATAGATAAAAAAATGGAGTTGATTATGGCTTTCAGCTCTCAGTTTTATAATCCCAAATCTACAGAGGCTCCTTCTCCGATTTCTGGCAAAGACTTCTTAGATTACATTGCAGCAAAGGCCAGAACATTGGGTAGGGTTATCGGTGCAGAGTATGCAGAAGGGTTTACTGTGAACAGGACAATTGGGGTGGATGATTTGTTTGATTTGAGATAGGTTACATGAGTTTAAATAATTACTTCCAAAGCGTGAAAACTTCTTGTTATAAAAATATCTAACACCAGAAATCAGACCGGTTTCACTGGCAGATGCCAGACCTGCCTGTCTGCGTGACTTGTCAGGCAGGTCTGGCATCTGATAATAAGTGCTAACGAATAGTCTGGCTACTTTCAAGGAGTCCTCCTTTATTAAACTTATCGACCAAGTAAAGTCCAATACTTTACCGCTTCCCTTCCTTCCGCTCCACTTGCTGAACTTCCCCCAATCGAAACTTCATAGGAAAGCCACCACGCTTTTCAATCCGATGTTCTATTTTACAAAAAAAAGGTAAGGTATTCGCGCAAAAGACCAAAGGCATCTCCGAATGCATTGCCAAAGGAGAAAACAACTCAGGATGCAACAAGACTTGCTTTAAACTTTTATATTGGGAAGGAATCACCTCGACAATTTCGGGTGTATCTTGTTTTGAAATTAAAAACGAAAAGTGGCTTTCCGTCAATCCTGGCTGTGACTGTATATTGTTATAAAATCCTAGCAAAAACACGATTATGACATAAATTATTTTCATGCTTTGGATTTAAGCTCTTACAAAACTATTGCTTGGAACAAGGTACGTAATACCGAGACCATTTGTAGAAAAGTTATTCATCATAGTTTTGAGGTATGCAGTACCGGCACCATTATGCAACAAGCAAGTTTCACAAAATGTCCGGCGGTATCGTTCCTGCTAGTATATTGGAAAGCTCTCGGGATCGGCTTCATGCATCAAATCATAAATCACCTCAAAAACATCTTCCGCATTCGGCTTGGAAAAATAATCTCCATCGGAACCATATGGTGGACGGTGCTCCCTCGCGGTAATGGTTTGCGGGGCAGCATCCAAATACCTATAGCCATTTTGTTTTTCCAAAACTTCTTGCATCATAAAAGCTGTCGCTCCACCGGGCACATCTTCATCTAGGAAAACGATACGATTCGTCTTTTGCAAAGAAGTAAGAATATGATTCGGCAAGTCAAAAGGCAACAAAGTTTGTACATCAACCAACTCTACAGAAATACCTTGTTCCGCTAGCATTTCGATAGCCTCTTCCGCCACCCGAATACAAGACCCGTAAGTCACTAAAGTCACATCAGTACCTTCTTGCAATACTTCAGGCACGCCCAACGGAACGGTAAACGTATCAACATTAGTTGGTAGCTTTTCCCGCAGGCGATAACCATTCAAACATTCTACTACAATGGCCGGATCATCGGCTTGCAACAAAGTATTATACATACCGGCAGCCTGCGTCATATTCCGAGGCACACAAAGATACATTCCCCTTAAAGTTCCTAACATCATTCCCATAGGAGAACCCGCATGCCAAATCCCCTCAAGTCGGTGCCCCCTAGTACGGATAATCGCCGGTGCCTGCTGGAGACCGTCAGAACGATAACGCAAAGTGGCGAGATCATCCGTCAACGGAGCCAATCCATATACGAGGTAATCAATATACTGTATTTCCGCGATGGGTCGCAATCCCCTATAGGCCATTCCGATCGCTTGCCCCATGATCGTCCACTCGCGAATACCGGCATCAAAAACCCGTGACTTGCCATACTTATCCTGTAACCCAGCAAAGCCCTGATTAACATCCCCAATTTGGCCAACATCTTCTCCAAAGGCATAAAGATGCGGCATTCTTTCCAATGCGGCATCGAAACATTTATTGAGCAAATTATACCCGGGGATCATTTTCGCATCTTCATCATATTCCGCAGGAATAACCGGCACCCTTAAGGCGGAATATTTAGAATGACTGTATAGATTGGTATGATAATCCCGATCGGCTTTGATAAAGTCTTGCCTTATAATTTCTAACAATACCAGTTTTTTGGGGGAATGCAAATTCTTCAAAAAGAAACTGGCCTTTCTGGCAATTTTGAGGACTTCCGCTAAAGTTGGATTGTAAAGCGTGCCGAGTTCCTTCTTCAACTCCGTCATTCTTGCAGGTGCAATTCCTTCCGCGATGAAACTAGACAAACACGCCTTCACTTGTTCTATTCTTTTTTTGACGGGCGCTTGAAAGGCAGCCCATGCTTTATCGCGAGCTACCATAACTTCTTCTTTTGCTTTCGCTTTTATTTCTTGCAACTCTTCTGCTGTGGCAATACCTTCCGCAATCATCCATTTCTCCATCAACAAGATACAGTCATTCTCCCGTTCCCACTCCAATCGTTCTTTGGATTTATACCGTTCATGCGATCCCGAGGTAGAATGCCCTTGAGGTTGCGTCAATTCTACAACATGAAAAATAGCCGGAATATGGGTCTTCCGCATCTCCGCGATACGAGTTTCATAAAGCTTACAAAGGCCGAGATAATCCCCTCCTTTTATACGATATATATTAATGCCTTCCCCTTTTTCATTCAATTTAAAACCGGAAAGTGCTTCTGAAATATTTTTCTTGGTAGTTTGATAATCAACGGGGACTGAAATGCCGTAACCATCATCCCAGATGGAGATCGCCATCGGTATTTTTTGCACACCCGCCGCATTCACGGTTTCCCAGAAAACCCCTTCCGAGGTACTGGCATCCCCGATGGTACAAAAACAAATTTCCTCACCATTTTGGGAAAACCCAGTTTTGTGCTGGAGTTTTTCATTGCTCCGATACAGCTTTGAAGCCAGCGCGATACCCGTAGCCCTCGCCATTTGTCCTCCTGTCGAGGAAATATCCGATGTGATATTGTACATTTCGGTATGCTTCGTCCATTCCCCATCTTTGTCAACATTTGGTGTGGCAAAGTGACTATTCATTTGTCTTCCTCCAGAGAAAGGATCATGGTCTGGATCTGCGTAAAGTTGGGCAAAAAATTCTTCGAGGGTACAAAGCCCTAAGGCAAACATAAAGGTTTGGTCACGATAATAACCTGAACGGAAATCACCATGTTTAAAAGCTTTCGCCATAGCTACTTGTGGAACTTCTTTTCCACCACCAAAAATACCAAACTTAGCTTTCCCTGTCAAAACTTCTTTTCGCCCCATGAGGCTAACCTCCCGACTAATACAACATATCCTGTAATCTTCAAGAATTTCCATTCTTTTCGTTGTCTCTATATCTGTTGGATTATTTGTAACAGGATTCTCAAGCATAATCATTTCAATCAATTAAAAGGTAAAAGTAAGTATTCCTTGAACTGGGTATTCACTATGTGAATAAATACAATTTCTATAGTAACAGTTCAATTATTTATCCAAATTTCCCACAAAAATATAGTTTTTTTTTTCATTTTGTCTGCTTTTTTGCTACAAAAAATAGTAGACCAACGGATAGCGGACATTATTGCTGCAATATAAAATACCCCATAAAACACTTATTATCAATATCTTAAATAAGAGAAGTTAAAATTCAACCATATAAAACACAACAAAAGGCAGGTAAGCTCCAAATAATAAAAAGGGCATTATTTTAGTGGAATAAAACATCGTATAATCTCTCCCAAACGTTATATAGATGATTTAGATACAAATTTACATTTAAGATATATTTAAGTATTTAAATTTCATTAACATTTTTAACTATTAATTAACTGGGCTAAACCTTTAAAGTTGTCGTAATAATGGCTACTTTTGCCCTATGAAATGTTGGAAAATAATTGTTTATTCCATCCTACATTTCCTATACTTTTCATGATCATTCATATAAAAATTAAGAAATGAAAAAAATATTGTCGTTAACACTTTCTCTGGTAATGATTGCTAGCTTATCTTTTGCCCAAACAAAAGGAGCAAAAACCAAAGAAGCTGTAAAAGAAGTAAAAAAAGAAATGGCTACAAAAGTAGCGGGTGATGCAGAAACCCAAACCCTACCTGCTGAAGGTCCGGTGATGACCTTTGAACAAACGGAGATAGACTATGGTGTTATCGAGCAGCATTCCGATCCTGTACGTATTTTTCACTTTACGAATACAGGAACAGAGCCTTTAGTTATCAAGCATGCCAAAGGAAGTTGTGGCTGTACGGTACCAACTTACCCAAAAGAGCCGATCCTTCCTGGAGAAGCGGGTATTATTGAAGTGAGATATGACACCAAACGTGTTGGTAAATTTACCAAAAGAGTTACTTTAACTACGAATGAGGCTAGCTCAACAAGAGTGCTTACCATTAAGGGAGAAACCTTTAAGAAGAAAGCGGAGCCTGCTGGTGTTCCATCGACACAGCCGAGTATCTTAACTCCGGCGAATAAAGGAAATTAATAGATCATTTATATATCTGTTCTAAAAAAGTAGAGCCGCAATGCATTGCGGCTCTATTTTAATCGTTAGTTTTTAGGCAAAAAGAAAACCCTTGCTTTACAGCAAGGGTCTCTAACCCAAACAAATAAACACAAAAACTACTTTTAAAATAATTTTGATACCACAATATACGATGATATCAAGGACACTAACAATAGTTGATACAATAAAATGTGACATTACATTTTGCATAAAAAAAACGAAACACCTTGTAAACAAAGGCTTTAACAACAAAAAATGAGACTCGATTTTATAAAAAAAAACTAAAAAAATGTCACTTTATAAGCTTTATCATAAAATGAAAACTTAAAAAACAGAAATGTTATAAAATATAGCGTAATTTAGATTTTTCTTTGAACGCTTCATTAGGTAAAAAAATTAACCCTATGTTGATGCTTATTTCTCCAGCCAAGACGCTGGATTTTTCACCCTCTGATTATAAAGAACATACTTTGCCGGTTTTTCTGAAAGAATCCAAACAACTCATTAATATTCTGAAGAAAAAATCTGCCGCAGAGATTCAGACACTCATGAAAGTTAGCGATAAGATTGCAAGCTTGAACGTGGAGCGTTATCACGATTTCAAAACACCATTTTCTCCGGAGAATGCCAAACAAGCAGTACTTGCTTTCCAGGGTGATGTATATCGGGGCTTAAATGCAGTAGATTTTAATAAAAAAGACCTTGCCTTTTCCCAAAAACACCTCAGAATCCTATCTGGACTCTATGGTGTTCTTAAGCCAATTGAATTGATGCAGGCCTATCGGTTAGAAATGGGCACCAGTTTGGAGAATAAAGCAGGAAAGAATCTTTATCAATTTTGGGGAGATAAGATCACCGAGCAGCTCAATGAAGATCTCGCCGCTCAAAAAGATGACATTATCCTGAATCTCGCTTCAAAAGAATATTTCAAATCGGTTAACTCCAAACAATTAAATGGTAGATTAATAGAGGTTAATTTTAAAGAAGAGAAAGATGGTAAATTTAAGATTGTGGCTTTCTTTGCCAAAAAGGCAAGGGGGATGATGTGCCATTATGTAATCAAGAATAAGATCAAAAAGCTAAATGATCTTAAGGGCTTCGATTATGAAAATTATTGCTACAACGAAGCGCTTTCTACAGCCGATTCCTATATTTTTACGAGATAAAAAATGTGAGAAAAGGTGGCACTGCGATGTAAAAACCGTAGAACCGCGATGCATCTCGGTTCTACGGTTTTTCAAAATATATTAATTCAAGTTTAACCACGTCCATAAATCAGGATGTAATTTGCTGCGGATTACCAAGTAGTATCCAGTAGCAGTTCCGGAAGTGCTTAGGCAAGATAGATCAACGGTAAATGGGCCGGATGCATCGAGATAACTGTAAACCAATGTTCCTCCCGCATCCAAAATCTCAATATCCGCATTAGAAAAATCCCCCGCTATGGTAACCGTATTCGCTGTAGGATTGGACAAAACTTCTATATCCGTATTGCTAACCCAATAATTTACCTCTTTATCTGTAGCATTACAATTAATCACATCTCCCATAAGATTTTCCTGCAATATAAGGGGTTCAAAAGATAAATCGGTTACAATATTCGGAGGTGTTACCAAAGGCATACCAGAAGCCAATATCATATTTTTAAGATCGGCAGCCGTACTGAAATTTGGTCTTGCCCATGCGGCAGCGGCGGCAACCTGCGGAGCAGCCATAGAAGTACCGGAAAGTGTGAAATAAGCATTCCCTGGCCAAGTACTCGTCATGGTACCATATGCGGAAATATCCACGTTTAAATTTCCATAACAAGAGTAGTCCGTCAATCGACGATTATTATTTCCGTCGATCGTATCTGCCGCAACAGCGATTAGATTTACATTTCCATGATTAGAAGGATAATGCGGATACAAATTGTTATCTGTGGTATCGTTACCCACCGAAGCTATGACGAGAATTTCATTAAAAGTTCGGGCATAATCTATAGCATTATACAAAACCTGACTGGAATCTCCGCGATACCCAAAACTCATATTGATCACATCAGCCCCATTTTCAATGGCATAAAGCGTCGCGCAGATAATGTCAAACACTGTTCCCTGCCCACTTTCGTTCAAAGCCTTTACCGGCATAATTTTTACCTTAAAATCCTCATTAAGATTATAATCATTGTACTCCGATTTGATAATCCCCGCGACATGCGTTCCATGACCATTATCATCAAAAGGGTCAGTATCGTCATTCACAAAATCATATCCTTTTATGGCTTCTGGCGGGCAAGCACAGGGATAATCCGCCTGCCACATGCATGCTGCCAAATCCATATGGTTATAATCCACGCCGGTATCAATTACAGCGACAACGATATCACAAGAATCCGCTGCTAAAGCTTCGGGGACTACGACATCATCTTGATTCAGGGCAACTTGCCTTGTAATATTATCATTGTTACCGTGCGCTTGTACATAATAATTATAATTAGAAGACTGTACTTCTGCCTTATCTTCTGATTTTTCCCTCAAGTCCTCTATCGTTAGAATAAGTTGCCCATCTATAATAATAGGCAATTGCGCAATCAACCAAGCATCAACATCTCCACAAACACAAGTATTCACATTTGATTCTGGGACACCGAACTCTTCCCGCAATGCTGCCTTTTGCTGTTCGGAGGTTCCTTCTGCATACTCGACCATAACCTCACCATATACGGCATCTTCATACATTGCCCTAAGGCTAATATCATCCAAGAGAAAAAACGAAGGAGGAGAATCCCCTACAACAGTCGGATAAGCTTGCCTTATGGCAAAACGATATTGCCCAGATTCCGGTACCTGAAAGCTAAAACATACCTGTGTCCACTGGCCGAAGAAAATAGGATCGACACTTATGAACGCTTCATTTCTAGCCATATTATTGATATCAACAACTAGAAACGGGCCTTCCTGAAATGAATCTTGCGAACGATTATTCACCCAGTAGGAAAAAATATATTCCTGATCGGCCAACAGGAAAAGGTCTTGTTCCCAGATAATTTCTTGATACTGCCCATTCATCACCTGCGAGGTAACAGAGAGGTAATTGCCATCAGGAGCTGTATGATCCGGAACCAATTCCCCCGTACAATTGGCATCATTGGAATTAAAAACCCATATGCTATTCGGTATACATTCTGGAGTTTGAAAAAAATCAGTACCAAAAGCAGCAATTCCTTCCGTAAAATCACCGTTGATGATTTGTTCGAAGCCAACAGGCTGAAATGGATCTGTACAAAGATTATTTTGGGGATTTTGGGTATCTTGCGTATTGCCTGTAAAGGATAAAAATAAAAGTAGTAGTGGTATTAGAAAAGTTAGATGTTGGGAAGCTTTCATTTTATTTTATTTTTAATTAAAAAAAAGATACGAGTAATCGAACTTGATTTTAAAGGATAAACAAACTGCTGCTGGTTGCATTACTTAATTCCTTACTATATGGTAAGTTGCAGATTGCCTGTAATTATGACTTCCAAGCAATCTACAACATCTATAGTTTTGCAGGAACCAATCCCTGCAGATCCATTCCTGCCCAAATGCCCATTGAATAGTTTAGTTTTAATATTGTTGAAAAACCCATGACTGCTCGAAAAGTATACTGTATTACTTTTATACAAGATTAGCCCGATAAGCTCCTGCTCCAAAAGAAGGATACTATTTCTAAAGAGTAGATTACAAAATACCGGGTTTGTTACCCTATTCCCTTAATTTTTTTGCAAAAATTGTCAAAGGCCCAAAGATAGAGTATATTTGGGCAATAAATGATTCGAGGTCGGGGTTGATTATGCTTAGATCAATTACCTTTCCATATAGAGAAAACAAGCATTTAAGAATACAGACGCATGCAGAAACATCCAAATGAATATTATATCGCGGGCATTGCATCGGGCAATAGTGTCGTTTTATTGGAAATTTATGATGCCTTCCTTCCTTTAGTTAAAAAATTTGTTCAAAAGGAGAACGGTTCAATCACGGATGCCGAGGATGTATTTAATCAAGCATTGATGCAATTATATGCCCGGCTAAAAACAAAACATATCGACATTAAATCTACTTTTGAAGGCTACCTGTTTACTACCTGTAAAAACCTATGGAGAAGGGAATTGAATAAAAAATCAAAAATGCGGGTAACAAATGACGAGGTTCTGGAACATAAGGTTATAACCACAGAAGACGATGATGCCATATTTGAAGAGGAAGCACAATGGGAACTCTTCGAGGAAAAATTTCAGGCCTTGTCAGACAATTGCAAAAATGTATTAAAACTTCATTTGCAAAAACTATCGGCGAGGGAAATTATGGGCAAACTCAACTATGCCTCAGAAACCACCGTGAGACAGCGTATTTTTAAATGCAAATCGAGTTTGATCAAAAAAATCAGGTCAGATGTAAGATTTAAGAACCATGTATTATGAATTTTGATGCCGAAACATATGAAACCATAGAAAACTACCTAACAGGCAAACTGCAAGGTACACCGCGCTCTGATTTTGAACAACGCCTCCAAACGGATAAGGGGCTTGCCGAAGAAGTTGCCATTCATGAAAAACTATATGAGCAGATGGCCATCAAAACCGTTTTGGCGTCTGCGGAGGCGAATGCTTTTCAGGATAAGTTAAACAATGCACTTACCCAGCATAAGCAGAAAAATGCCCAGACTACAATCCGGAAACTAAATTGGAAACCGTTGGCCATAGCGGCTAGCATCAGTTTGTTGATTGGATTTTTCTTTTTACAAAACGGCTCTACTGACTCCCTTACCCTGTATAACGATTATGCAAAACATGAAACATTAGCCCTCGTTTCTAAAGGTGCGGAAAATTATGATTTTTCGGAAATCACCGCCGCATACCAAAAGGATCAATACGAACTCACTGACGAAAAAATCAGGATGGCTTTACAGGAGCTTCCACAAAATCATCCACATTTGTTTTCCTTGAAACTTACCCAAGGGATTTGTCGGCTTGAACTAGATAAAGTCGATGAGGCTAAACGTATTTTCCAAAGGCTATCCCAAACAGATCATCTTGATGCCCCAAAAGCAGATTGGTATCTTGTTTTGACTTATTTGAAACAAGGTAATACAGAACTGGCCAAGCAGGTGATTGATAAAGCTTTCGCGGCAGGGCATGGGTACAAGGCTAAGGAGATGCGGGAGATTAAGGCTGCGTTATAGTAAATTTCTTTCTTTTTTGCTCCAAACATGCTAATCTTCTGCCTAAGTAACGATCAAATAATAACTTAACGATTTATCTCTAATACTTTGCCCTCATACTGCGTTATTTTTCCCTTAAATAGCAAGGCTATTCGCGGAAAAAATGCCTTGTCTGAGACCAAATTATTAATCCTAAATCAATAACTTATTAATTGTCCGTTACTAAATTGAAAAATTGTTTTTCAATTTAGGCAGAAGATTCTATTTTATTTACCCTACCATTAACAAACTTTAACAACTCTTCCCCTAATTTTAACCCCAAAGCTATTGTAAAATCTCATTTTTAGGCGTTTATTTGTTGTGTATCCGATTTTTACAGATAAAAACTACAAATATCATGCATAACACATTAAAATATATTTCGATTATATTGTTAACTGCTGCTGTTTCCTCCAGCGTAATGGCACAAAATGTTGACCCTTATGCAGAAGCAATTTTGAAACAACTCAAACAACAGTACGATGCTTTCGAGGGCATGCATGCCGATTTTGACCTGATCATTGAAATTCCCGAAGAGGATGCCCAAATCCAAAGTGGGCAGTATTACCAATCTGGAGAAAAATACCGGGTGAATATGGATGAGCATCATATTATCTCCGATGGTTCCTCCTTGTGGTTTTATATAAAAGAAAGGAATGAGGTGCAAATTAATAATGCAGAAGATATGGAGGATAGCGAGGATTTTATTACGCCTAAGGATATGTTCAGTTTCTATGAAAGCAATGAATATGACTATGCCCTTACCAATGAAAAGCAGGAAAAAGGGAAAACGGTTCAGCAAATTGAGTTCAAGCCCTTGGATGAGGATTCTGATTACTTTAAAATGCGGTTAACGGTTGATAAAAAAGATCAGGCCGTAAAAAGGCTGAAGGTTTTTGCCAAAGATGGGACGAAGTTCACTTTAAAATTAAAAGAACTGAGTGGTGAAAGTGTGGATGATAAGCTTTTTACTTTTGATAAATCTAAATATCCAGGAATACATGAGGAAGATTTGAGGATTGATTAAGTTCATACCTTCCCTAAAAAGAAAATCCCGACAGAAGTTGTACTGTCGGGATTTTTTTATCATATCAAGTCATCATAAATTTCAAGTGAATATTATCTATGGAGCGGTTTTAATAACCTTAAGACATTTGCTAGCGGAATTATTCCCTTCAATATTAACGAGGTAAATACCCGGGGCTAGATCTTCTCCGAATCTAATTTTACCGGCATGCCCAATCAAAGAATGGCTTTCTACTACACGACCCAACAAATTAGTTACCACTAACCGAGAAGTTTCATTTTTAGAATCCATTTGATAGGTAACGGTAAACTCATGTGCACTTGGATTTGGAGCAACTTGCAGTTCTATCGGATCTTTTTCCCATTCGGTAACACTTACTGGCGCCTCATACACTTTAAAATAATCAATAGCCGCTTCTGTAAAATCATTGTTAAAATTACTGATATTAAAACTCAC
>JAHDGC010000014.1:0-4199 GCA_020627865.1 Saprospiraceae bacterium
ATTAAAACACTTTTTTGTTTAATACAAAACCCTCGATTGCTGTATTCTTTAAATGGTAGTCCAGATTTAATGGGATTAAAACCCAAAATTATTAACCTCTGACCACTTCATCTAAAAATCTTTAAATGGTAGTCCAGATTTAATGGGATTAAAACGCTGCCATCCCAGAAAAGCAAATCTTCAGAGTGATCTTTAAATGATAGTCCAGATTTAATGGGATTAAAACCAGTCTTTAGTTCGACTACCTGATCCGGTGTCAGTGCTTTAAATGGTAGTCCAGATTTAATGGGATTAAAACCTCTAGATGAAAGCCACCATCCTTGTCTTCGCGGGATCTTTAAATGGTAGTCCAGATTTAACCAATCTCAATTTCAGTAATCTTTTCCGTAATGTTGGATGTATCGCATTGGTGCAACTGCAAAGTTCAAGGGAAGTTTTCTTTATGAAATTGACCTTGGCAGGTGGGATTTAGTTTTTTGCTTTGATGCGGATTTATCGTGTTGGCAAACTTTAAATGGTCATCCAGATTTAATGGGATTGCCAAGTTTTATTTCAAACCGCCCAAATGGTGGATCATTTCCTTTTTTCGTGTCTTTTATTCCCGTATATTTGTATTACTATATTTTTTGTATTACTATATTTTGCCCCAAAGGGTAAAACAGCTTACAAGGGCATAAATACGGATAACATGAAAGTATTATTAGACATACAAGATGATAAGGCACTCCACTTACTAGAGGTACTTAAAAGTTTACCCTATGTTAAAACAAAATTGCTCACCGAAGAAAAAGCGCAACTGATGGGCGAAATCAGAGAGGCCGTGGAGAATCTCAAACTGGTACGGGAGGGAAAATTGGCCGCCCGCCCTGCTAAAGATTTATTGGATGAGCTATAAGGTTCTTGTCATTCCGCCTTTTGGGAAACAGCTAAAACGGCTGGCAAAAAAATATCCTTCCTTGAAAGTTGAAGTTTGCAAGCCTATTGAAAAGCTTGGAAATCAAGCCTAAACAAGGTATCCCGCTCGGAAAAAATTGTTATAAAATAAGGCTTGCTATAAAATCTAAAGGCAAGGGTAAAAGTGGTGGTGCAAGGGTGATTACTAATATTGTGATCGCGGACACTATCGTTTACTTACTTGCTATTTACGACAAAGGTGATAAAGAGAGTTTAACAGATAAAGAATTGGAAGCATTATTATGGTTTGTTGGGGAATGAGAAAAGCAGTCCAAATTTAATGAGTCCCAAATTAGGCCTGTGTGGGTCTGTAGGGACAAGGCATATGTCCCTACAGACCATAGACCATACCCGCCTACAGACCTACCCATTTGTTCCAATTTCAACACCCCTTTCCAAACAATCCGTCCAAAACACCGTTCAAATCTATACAAATCCTTATTTTTGCGTTACGAAACCAACGTCATCTAAAAATTAAACAACTTTTGGACAACCTGCAACACCTCCTCAAACTGTATCGTGACCATCCACGAACCTCGGAACTGACAGCACAATTCTCGGAAGATCGCCCGGCCCGTGTCCACATTGATGGGCTTTCGGGGGCGCAACTGGCCTTTGTCGTTTGCGGGGCTTACATGGCGCATCCGGTTAATCATGTGATTATTCTGGATGATAAGGAAGAGGCTGCCTATTTTGAGAATAATTTTACCAGTATTTTTGATAAGAAACCGGTGCATTTCTTGCCGGATTCTTTTAAACGGCCGATGTATTTCGAAGAGTTGCGCAACAGCAATGTCTTGCAACGCACGGAGATGATCAACAAGATTACGGCATCGAAGGCGGCAGGGGAAATTATCGTTACTTATCCGGAGGCCTTGTTCGAGAAGGTGGTCGCGCCGACGGTTTTGGACAAGAGCCGGATTGAAATTAAGATGCATGAAAATATTGATCTTGATTTTATCGTCGAGGTGCTGGTGGAGTTTGGTTTTGAGAAGGTAGACTTTGTGTATGAGCCGGGGCAGTTCTCTATACGTGGGGGCATTGTTGATATTTTTTCTTATGGGAATGAATGGCCTTACCGGATAGAGCTTTTTGATGAGGAGGTGGAGAGTATCCGGACTTTTGATCCACTGACGCAATTGTCTAAACACAAGATTGCTTCGGTTTCTATTGTGCCAAACATCAATACCAAATTTTCGCAGGAGCAGAAGGTTTCTTTGTTCCAAATTCTCTCGGAGGATACGGTGATTTGGTTCAAGGATTTTCAATATTTGCTGGATCGCTTGCAGACTTGTTTTGAAAAAGCAAAGGAATTTGCCGACGGACTTTCTTCACTTGATGAATCGGAGTTGGCCGGCATTTTCAGGGAGCGGGCTTTCATCCGGCCTTCAGAAGTGATTAAAGACATCCAGTCTTATCATATTGTCGGGATTAAACCTTACACGAAAGTGTTGAATTTTGACAAAAAAATAACATACAATACCCGTCCACAGCCCAGCTTCAATAAAAATTTCTCGATGCTGATTGATGACCTAAAAGGGAATACGGCAAAGGGCATCGAAAATTATATTTTTACCGATAATAAAAAACAAATTGATCGCTTTTATGCCATCTTTGAAGACTTGGATGCGCATGTAAAATTTCATCCGGTGGACAAGGCGATCCATCAGGGCTTTGTGGATCAAGATTTGAAAGCAGCTTGTTATACGGATCATCAGATTTTTGAGCGTTTCCACAAATATCGCTTGCGGCAAGGCTTCTCTAAAGATCAAGCCATCAACTTGCGGATGTTGCGGGAGTTGAAACCGGGAGATTTTGTCACCCATATAGATCATGGTATCGGTCGTTTTTCTGGATTGGAAAAAATTGACATCAACGGGCATGTGCAGGAATCCGTCCGGCTTTTTTATAAAAATAATGATGTGCTTTATGTGAGCATCAATTCCTTGCACAAGATTTCAAGGTTTGTCGGTAAGGAAGGTCGGGTGCCTCGCCTGAGCAAGTTGGGTTCCGATGCGTGGAAGGCTTTGAAACGGAAAACGAAAAGCAAGGTCAAGGATATTGCAAGGGAATTGATTAAATTATATGCCAAGCGGAAAGCCTCCGAAGGGTTTGCCTTTCCCGAAGATGGGTATTTACAAAATGAGTTGGAGGCTTCTTTTATTTATGAAGATACACCCGATCAGCTCAAGGCGACCAATGATGTGAAGGCCGACATGCAGAAGGATTATCCGATGGATCGGTTGATTTGTGGGGATGTGGGTTTCGGGAAAACGGAAATTGCTATTCGGGCAGCGTTCAAGGCCGTTGTTGGTGGCAAGCAGGTAGCGATTCTGGTGCCGACTACAATTTTGGCCTTGCAACATTATAAAACTTTTTCGGAACGGCTGAAAGATTTTGGGGTAACGGTAGATTATATCAATCGGTTCCGGACGATGAAGGAGCGCAAGCAAATTTTCGCGAAACTCAAGGAAGGGAAAATTGACATTGTAATCGGTACACACGGGATTTTAAATAAGCAAATCGGCTTCAAGGATTTGGGGATTTTGATTATTGATGAAGAACAAAAATTCGGTGTTGCCGCCAAGGAAAAATTAAGGAACCTCAAAGTCAATGTGGATACCTTGACCTTGACCGCCACACCGATTCCGAGAACGCTACAGTTCTCCCTGATGGCTGCCCGCGACCTTTCCGTGATCCGGACGCCGCCCCCGAATCGGCAGCCGATTCATACGGAAACAAGGGTCTTCAATCATGAAGTTATCAAGGATGCCATCAACTACGAAATCAATCGCGGCGGGCAAGTTTTCTTTGTGCATAACAGGGTAAAGACGCTTCCAGAAATCACAAGCATGATTCACAAGTTGATTCCTGATGCCGATATTGCAATGGCGCACGGGCAGATGGAAGCCAAATCCTTGGAGCGTACTTTGCTGGATTTTATTGACCGGAGGTACGAGGTTTTGGTTTGCACCAACATTATAGAAACGGGCTTGGATATTCCGAATGCCAATACGATTATCATAAACAATGCGAATCAATTTGGGATGAGTGACTTGCATCAATTGCGGGGTCGCGTTGGTCGTTCCAACAAGAAAGCATTTTGTTATCTATTCAGCCCTCCCCTATCCGTTTTGACCTCGGATGCACGGAAACGGCTTCAAGCTTTGGAGGAATTTTCTGGTCTTGGTGATGGATTTAATATTGCCATGAAAGATTTGGACATCCGGGGTGCTGGGAATATG
>JAHDGC010000014.1:4299-14620 GCA_020627865.1 Saprospiraceae bacterium
TGATGGATTTAATATTGCCATGAAAGATTTGGACATCCGGGGTGCTGGGAATATGCTGGGTGCGGAACAAAGTGGTTTCATTTCGGATATTGGTTATGAAACCTATCAAAAGATATTGGATGAGGCGATTCAGGAATTGAAGGAAAGTGAATATAAAGATTTGTTTAAGGAAGATTTGGAGAAAGCGGATCACAGCTATGTCCGCGAGGTGCATATGGAAACCGATGTGGAGATGTTGATTCCGGATGAATATGTGAGCAGCATTCAGGAGAGATTGAATCTTTATACCAAGCTTGATCAGATTGAAAACGAGGAAGGCATTGCGAAATTTACGGCAGAAATGGTGGATCGTTTCGGGGTGCTCCCGAAGCAGTTGCTGGATCTTTTTGATGGGTTGCGGACGCGCTGGGTTTGCAAAAGATTGGGTTTTGATCGCTTGATTTTAAAGAATCGGAAGTTGCGTTGTTATTTTGTTAGCAATCCGCAGTCTCCTTTTTATGAGACGGAGTTGTTCAAAAATATGCTTCAATTCGTTGCGGTAAATGGACAGAAGCATGGGCTGAGTTTCAAGAAGTCGGCGAAGTATTTTATTTTGGTGAAGGATGGGGTCAAGTCGTTGAAGGAGGCGCGGAAGGTGCTGGAGGGGATGGAGGAAAATGTTGGGCTTGGGGAAGTGGTGAATTAGTTTTTGGTGATTCGTGGATTTGTGATTAGTGGGCACTTTCTTGGCTGTTGATCCCTAAAATCATCCATGCGTAGCTTGGTATTCGCCCTTGTTTCCTTTCAGTCCGGTCTGGAGACCGTAGCCAATATCCGCATACAACAGACCTTCGGCCATGTTGTAGCGAACAATATCGAACAGGTTAGTCGGCACACTTCTTGGCTTTTGATCTCTAAATTCATTCGTGTGTAGTAATATTTCGTACGCGGATCCGTAGAAACGCAATGCATTGCGTTTCTACGGATCTGCAAGTGAAATAAACTTCAAAGTATTGATATTAATCTCCTAATCGGCGACAAACCCCACACCGGGAAACCCGTCCTAAAACGATAAAGAAAATTAGGAAAAAAGTTAGCATTTCCAACAAACAAAATCATGATAATCCCCTAATCAAGAAAATCAAGGTTCAGACAATTACGAGATGCTAAACCATTAAAAAATGCCTTCCGATATTTAATCGGAAGGCATTTCTCTATTACAAAAAAAGTAGAGAGGTGACTAATCCTCCCTACTCTTGCGAAGGTAATTTCTTTTCCACAAGAAATATCAACCTTCTAACTATGGAACTAATTAAACAATATCAATTTGTAGTGCCGTAATCCGTACGGCCTTGCTGTGATGTTTATAAAGTATTAAATGCTAATGTTATTTTCTCACGTAATACTGTATATAGTTTTCTTTAACGACAAAAGCCATTCCGATATTTCATCTTTCTACGAATTCCCTACAATTATGTTTCAAACCATGAGAATTTTCGTGTCCATTCGCCGCAAAAGTACCTTTTTCGTTTTGATTGTCCAAAAGTAATATTATATCTAACGAATCAAAGGTGTAAATCGTGTCCAAGGTAGAAGGGGGTTTCTATTGTAATGTAAATCTTTTGACGGAACCCGGAGCCAGACCCCCCTAACTCCGAAGTTCCAATCAAAAGATGTTCTTTCTATTTATCGGTGGATTTGAATGTATCCACTGTAAGTATTTCCTTTTCCGTCTGTCAGTACATAGAAGTAAGTACCATCTGGAAGTGGGTTACCTTCCCAGTCGCCGCCCCACTCGTTCGAGTAACCTTCTTTGGCGTAAACCATGTTACCCCAGCGGTTGTAGATCGACAATTCATTATCTGGGTAGTTTTCAATTCCTCTGATGGTAAATACATCATTCACACCATCACTATTTGGAGAGAATCCAGTGTAGATGTTGATGTCCTCGCACGCAATGTTGATATGTACTGTTGCCGTATCCATGCCGTAGCTGTTGGCAATGTAGTAGATGAACATGTCTTCCTCGCCACAACTGCCATTTTCAGCCGTGTAGATGAAGGTATTATCATCGCTAAGCTCTACCGTTCCGAACATTGGATCGGAGATGAATCCGAAGGATACCATTGTACTCTTCAGGCTATCATTCTCTAGTACGTCAATTTCGAGTGTTGTATTTTCAGCAGTCGTGATGAAGTCATCCATCGCAACTGGCGGTGTATTTAGCACCTCTTCTACAGCCGTTACAATCAAGATCGTAGTTGCACAAACCCCGTCGCTATCGCAGATCACGATACACGCTTGGTCAACACCCTCTGCTGCAATCGCATCATAAGTTACACATCCCGTCGTATCATTGAGTGTGAACTCGACAAAGTCACCAGATTCATCTGCACAATCATTGAACATGGCTACAATATCGCCATTCAAGCCGGTTACATCTGGGCAGAATTCCTGTGCATCGTCGTCCAATCCAATCGTCAAGTTCAAGGTATCTGTTGTAGACAATGGACTCACCAACTCGATGATGTTTGTCGTAACGTTCAGCGTATCGCAAATGTCATTACCGTAGCAAATCTCCAAGCAGAACTCATCCTGTCCAGCACTCACACCCGTGAATACGAAGCAGTTGTCATCAATTTGCTCGTAAGTGGCATTGCCTTCTGAGCTATCTGGACAAAGGTTGTTTACACTAACGATGTCGCTGCTTACGCACAAGGTATCTGTTTCGCCCGGCATCAAGACCAAGGTTTCCGATGTATTGATTCCGATACAAACCACATCTATCAATAAGGTGTCGCTGCAACCCGTGTCATTAGAAGTAATGATCACAGTGTGGCTACCTTCTGCAAAGGTCAACTCTGTGCCACCCGGTACGCTAAGCGTGTTGAGCAACAATGTTCCTACAGAACCCGTAGCAGGATGGGAAACGAAGATTTCACCGTACGTGTTATCCGTTGTTCCACCTTTGATACTGGTTGTCGTTTCGTCCAACTCCCAGTTTCCAGCAGGATCGAAGTCATTCATCATGGTAATCAAATCATCCATCGTGTCAAACTCACCGGAGAGGCTTTCTCCGTTCACTTGCCAGTCTTCCAACATGTAAGGACCAACAGCTCCCGTAAATGGAATCAACAGATAATCGTAAAGCATCTCGATTTGATCGTTGCATCCAGCATATCCATTGTCATAAATGGTATCGTTGCTCATGATGTTGTAATCAAAGATTTCGTTGAGTGGCACTTCTAAGCAGTAGGTTGCGCCAGCATCACAATCTGTCGTTTCTAAAGTAATAGAAGTCGTCGTACCGTCACAATCGCTGCAATCTTCCGTCATGATGAAGTCGAATGTCCACGAGCAGGTATCATTGGCAATTACATCAACCAAGTACTGTCCAGCAGCAAGGTCTGTTCTGACCGCCTCTGTAGAACCATCGCTCCACAATACGTCGTAGTCACCATTCATGGTAACGGTTGCCGCACCGTCTGCCATTCCACAAGACGCTTCTGCATCCAAGTCGATCGTAGCTTCTATACCGCATTCGCTACCTGTACAATCATCCGTGATCTCAAGGCTCAAGTTGGTGAAGCAAGTATCGTTCGCAACAACTGCGATGTTGTAAATGCCAGCCGCTAAGTCCGTTCTGATGGCACCAGTTGCACCGTCACTCCAGATGATGTCGTAGTTACCGTTTGTAGTTACTGTTGCTGAACCGTCTGCATTGTCGCAAGTTGCAGCCGCATCCATTGCTACAGAAGCCTCAAGGCCGCAATCTGCGCCACCGCCGTTGTTGTCACCACAATCATCCGTGATGACAATCGTCAAGTTGGTCGCACAAGTATCGTTCGCGATAACATCTATCGTGTACAATCCAGCAGCCAAATCTGTTCTGATCGCATCTGTTGAGCCATCATTCCAAAGGATGCTGTAATTACCATTTGTAGTGATCGTTGCCGCACCGTCTGCATTGTCGCAAGTTGCCGCAGCTTCCATGATAACAGAAGCTTCAAGATCGCAAGTTGCGCCACCGCCATTGTTGCCACCACAGTCATCCGTGATTTCAAGGCTTAGGTTAGTGAAGCAAGTATCATTCGCAACTACTGCAATGTTGTATATTCCAGCAGCCAAGTCTGTTCTCACATAACCTGTAGCACCGTCACTCCAGATGATGTCGTAGGCACCGTTTGTCGTAACTGTTGCCGCACCGTCTGCATTGTCGCAAGTTGCTGCCGCATCCATCGTTACAGAAGCATCAAGACCGCAATCTGCACCACCACCGTTGTTATCACCACAATCATCGGTGATTACAATTGTCAAGTTGGTCGCACAAGTATCGTTAGCGATAACATCTATCGTGTACAATCCAGCAGCCAAGTCTGTTCTGATCGCATCTGTTGAGCCATCATTCCAAAGGATGCTGTAGTTACCGTTGGTAGTAATCGTTGCTGCACCATCTGCATTGTCGCAAGTAGCAGCTGCATCCATGATAACAGAAGCTTCAAGATCGCAAGTTGTTCCGCCACCGTTGTTGCCACCACAGTCATCCGTGATTTCAACAGTCAGGTTCGTGAAGCAAGTATCGTTAGCGATAACCGCGATGTTGTATGTTCCAGCAGCCAAGTCTGTTCTCACATAACCTGTAGCACCGTCACTCCAGATGATGTCGTAAGCACCGTTTGCAGTTACCGATGCCGCACCATCTGCATTGCCACAAGTTGCCGCAGCTTCCATTTCTACAGAAGCATCAAGGTCGCAATCTGCACCACCACCGTTGTTGTCACCACAATCATCTGTGATGACAATCGTCAAGTTGGTTGCGCAAGTGTCGTTAGCAACAACATCTATCGTATACAATCCAGCAGCCAAGTCGGTTCTGATCGCATCTGTTGAGCCATCATTCCAAAGGATGCTGTAGTTACCATTTGTAGTAATCGTTGCTGCACCGTCTGCATTGTCGCAAGTTGCAGCAGCGTCTATTGTTACAGAAGCTTCGATACCGCAAGTTTCGCCGCCGCCGTTATTGCCACCACAATCATCGGTGATTTCAAGGCTTAGGTTCGTGAAACAAGTATCATTCGCAACAACTGCAATGCTGTATGTTCCAGCAGCCAAGTCTGTTCTGCTTGCTCCTGTCACACCGTCACCCCAGATGATCGCGTAAGTACCATTTGTCGTAACTGTTGCTGCACCATCTGCATTGCCGCAAGTTGCAGCAGCATCCATTGTTACGGAAGCATCAATGTCGCATGTTGTTCCACCGCCAGTGTTGCCACCACAATCATCCATGATGGCAATTGTCAAGTTGGTGAAGCAAGTATCATTCGCCATAACGCCTATGGTATAAATACCAGCAGCTAAGTCTGTTCTTACCGCATCGGTAGCACCATCGTTCCAGATGATGCTGTAGTTACCGTTTGTGGTAATTGTTGCTGCACCGTCTGCGTTGCCGCAAGTAGCAGCAGCATCCATCGTTACAGCAGCTTCAAGACCGCACGCTTCTCCGCCTCCACCATTGTTATCACAATTTTCAACAGCAGTCATCGCACCTTGCAAGTCTAGCTCAGCACAAATGTCAGGATTCGCTTCAAGGAAGTCTGTTGCATCAGAAACTGGAGATACACCCGGTGTTACGGAAATGAATCCACCTGGGAAGTCCGCCTCATTGAACACGAAAGAGTGGATGAAGTAGACGCCCGTTTCTGGCACGTTGAATTCAGGATTCAGGCTGATTTGCTCAAGGATCAATGTTCCACCCTCGAAGCGAGTCAGTACATAAACCTGTGTGAATCCAGTTGGTACAACAGCATCACCGTTGGCTGTAGCCGAAACCGTAGCGTTTCCATTCTCGAAGCAAACCTCAGCAGCATTCGCAGTCATCGTTCCAGCTTCCGCTGTACAAACTTCATTACAAGTATCAATGATGATAATGTTAGTGGCATCAATCTGACAGCCGTTCTCATCTGTAATTGTTACATCGTAGCTTCCTGCTGCCAAACCAGCTCTCACTTCCGTTTCTGCAACACCATTAAGGTCAGCCCAATCGTAAGTGTAGTTTCCAGTTCCGCCGGCAACATCTACGGAGATCGTTCCGCCAGCATCGCAGGTTGCTTCTGTCATGTTCACATTCACACTAAGTGGATTCGGCTCGATCACATTGAAACAGTATTCTGCTGCAAGACAACCGTTGCCATCAACGATATTGATGCAATAAGCACCACCGCTCAAGCTACCGTTCATCACAACGTCACCGTTAATGTCACGGATCAAGTCCGTTGCAGGTAAGATGAAATCTGGCGCTACTTCATAACCATAGTTCGCTTGTCCGTCACCAGAACCTGCACAACTCAAGTAGATGAAATCATCCATCGTGATTGTTGCACCAGCTACGTTATTCGTCAAGGTGAATACCACCGTTGTTTCACATCCCAATTCGCTAGTAACAATTACATTGTACAAACCAGCAGTCAAGTCAGAGCGGGTTGCCCCTGTTCCGCCGTCGCTCCAAGCGTACGTGTAAGATGCACCACCTGTAACATTGATGGTAACGCTTCCGTTACTCTCGCCACATGCTGGCTGATTTACAACCTGCGCAGAAGCCTCAAGGTTATTCTCAGATTCAATGACAACGGAAATCAAACTCGGACACTCTGGCGATGTTGGATCCATTACCATAACTACGTACTCTCCTGCACTCAAGTTATCTCTATAGTTTCCTTCCACATCATCCAACATCCAGATGTACATGTAATTGTCTGGTAGTAATGTAGCTGAACCGTTTGCCATATCGCACATGGCTGGTGTTGTCGTAACTGTTGCCTCTGGGCCATCAACGCTTTCTACTACAAAATCTATTGTAGCAAAACAACCATCGAAATTCGGATCAACCACAGAGACGGTATACATACCTGGCAATAATTCGGTACGAACATTACCATCATCGTTGGCAACACCCGTATTCGGATGCCACAAGTATTCGTAATCACTCAATGCACCATCAACAAGTACCTCAGCTGCACCATTGCTTTCGCCACAAGAAGCACCCATTGTTGTTAATCCAGAAACTACTGGCGGTACACATTCACATTCATCCTGACCGATCGTAACGGTGTAGATGCCTTGACATCCAGCCGCATCCGTAACGGTAACCGTATAAGTTCCAGGAGCAAGATCATCACGGACAGAACCCGTTCCACCGTCACTCCATTGGTAATCAAATTCACTTGGTGCGAATACTGCAACTCCATTAGAAGAATCGCATTCTGCATCATTCACATATTCTAACCATGCATTCACATCGCAACAAGCTTCTGTGATCGTAAGGTTATCCAGTACTAAGGTACAACCTGCACCATCGGTAATGGTTACGCTGTATGTTCCTGCACCGATATTGAAGCGATCAGCCGGATCGTTGTTGCCCGGAAGGTCAGCCCAATCGTACGTGTAAACACCCGTTCCGCCTGTAACATTCAGGACAATAGAACCCGGTACTTCACAAGTGCCGTTGGTAACAACTGGGTTAGCCGCTAGGCCACCGCCAACAGTTACCGTAGTGGAAGCGGCACCAGAACACGCACCACTGTTAACATTTACAGTGATGGTATATGTTCCGGCTGTCATCATCGTATAAGTTGGCGTCGCACTGTTGCTGTTATCGAAGCTGCCACCTGTTGCAGACCAAGTATATGTTGATCCGGCAGGTGCACCTGTCACGCTGAAAGGAATACTTCCGCCAGCGCAGATAGATGGGTTAGCAGGTACGATGCTGATGCTCAATTCATCAATCACGGTAATTACCTGATTGTGAATGGCAAAGTTGCCACAGTTATCAGTAGCGACCCAAGTACGAACGATGGTATAACCGTTACAATCTCCCGGTGTTTCTTGCTCTTCGTAAGCAACAACTACCGTGTCATCACAATTATCTGTTGCCGTCAAGTTTGGCACCACAGGAATAGTTTCTCCTGCACTCAAGTCTATCGTAACATCCGCTGGGAAGCTCGCAAACACAGGGATTGCAGTATCCTGAACGGTGATGACTTGCATCGCTGTCCGCACATTACCACAGTTATCCGTTGCTGTCCAAGTACGTGTAATGGTGTAAGCATTATCACAAGCGCCAGAAGCAATATCTTCTACAAATTCAACCGTGACATTATCATCACAATCATCCGTTACGACAGGAGTTACAGGCGCTGGAATGTTATCACATTCTACCGTTTCATCCGCAGGTACAGCCGTAATCACTGGTGCCTCTGTATCGCCAATCGTAACCGTTTGTGTCGCCACACTTGCATTACCACAAGCATCTGTAGCTGTCCATGTTCTGATGATGGTCATCGCGTCAGGACAAGCACCAGGAATCGTTTCTGTACTGAAATCTATTGTTACGTTATTATCGCAATTATCTGTTGCAGTTACCATGTTTGGATCACTCATACCTGCTCCGTCGCAACCTGCATTCATGTCAGCAGGAACATTCGTCAATACAGGCGGTGTATTATCCTCTACAGTAACCGTTTGCGTTCCAGCAGTGGCATTACCACAGTTGTCCGTTGCCGTCCATGTTCTGATGATGCTGTAACTGTGTGGACAATCGCCATCAGCAATCACTTCATCCAAGACGATGCTTACATCATTGTCGCAGTCATCCGTTGCCGTTGGATTTCCAGCAGCAGGAATGCTTTCGCAAGAAACGATAGCATCAGCAGGGATACCGTTCAGTACCGGAGCAGCGTTATCTCCAACCGTAATGGTTTGCGTAGCCGCAGCTTGGTTACCACAATCATCACTAGCTGTCCATGTTCTCACTATCGAGTAAGTATCTGGGCAATCTCCAGCAACGATATTCTCACTGAAGTTAACTGCTACATTTGCAGAACAATCATCCGTTGCCGTAACCGTTGCAGGTGTATCTATACCCGCATTGTCACAACTAACTACTGCATCATCCGGTACACCAATCAAGACTGGAGGCGTATTGTCTCCCACTTCGATTCTTTGTACACCAACTGCTTGATTACCACAGTTATCAGTCGCCGTCCATGTTCTGATAATCGTATAATTATCAGCGCAAGCACCTGCTTCGATGGTTTCATTAAAGTTGATGTCTACATTAGTATCGCAGTTATCTACTGCCGTAGGATTAGCCGTATTAGCACCTGGGATGCCATCACAACCTACTGTCATATCAGCGGGGATACCAGATAAGGTCGGCCCTTCTGTATCATTCACCGTAATGGTTTGTACTTGCGTCGCTTGGTTGCCACAGTTGTCGGTTGCAATCCAAGTTCTTGTCAAGATGTAGCTATCTTCGCAAGCCCCAGCTGTTGTAACTTCCGTGAAGGTAATTTCAACATCATTATCACAGTTATCCGTTGCGGTTCCGTTAGCAGCACCCAAATCATCAGCACAGGATAATGTAATATCATTTGCCGTACTGGTAAACACAGGAGCTGTTGTATCCAAGATGGTTACTGACTGTGTAGCAACGCTTTGGTTGCCACAATCATCCGTTGCAGTCCAAGTTCTGATAATGGTATAGTTATCAGGACAAGTACCCGGTTGAATATCTTCGGTGTAAACCAACTCTACATTGTTATCACAATCATCGCTTACCGTTGGCGTAGCAGGAGCTGGCGCCTCGTCACATTCTGCAGTGATGTCTCCCGGTACACCAGAAATCACTGGTGCAGCACTATCGCCCACACTAATCGTTTGTGTGAAAGAAGTGGCGTTACCACAGTTATCCGTTGCTGTCCAAGTACGGATCAAGGTGTAGCTGTTTGGACAAGCACCTGGATTAGAAGTTTCTGCGAAAAGAACTGTTACATCGGTATCGCAGTTATCCGTTGCCGTTACCGTTGGTGGTGTTGGCGCCATTTCGTTACAATCAATCGCCATGTCATCAGGCAATCCAACCAATACTGGTGCTGTTGTATCTTCTACCGAAATTTCTTGCGTACCTACAGTTGCGTTGCCACAATTGTCAGTTGCTGTCCATGTCCGGATTATCGTATACGTTTTTTCACAAGAACCATTCTGAATGGTTTCGTTGAAAGTAATGTCAACATTATCAGCGCAATCATCCGTTGCAGTTGGGTTAGCAACAGCCGGAATGTTATCACACTCGGTAGTTAAGTTGCCCGGTACACCGGAAAGGATTGGTGCAGTTGTATCACCAACAGAGATCGTTTGAACACCAATGGCCGTGTTGCCACAGTTATCAGTAGCGATCCATGTTCTTGTGATGGTATAGTTGCCTGGGCAATCACCAGCCGTTTGCTCTTCGGAGAATGTTACCGTTACATCGTTATCACAGTTGTCGGTTCCTGTTACCGTTGCT
>JAHDGC010000014.1:14720-22553 GCA_020627865.1 Saprospiraceae bacterium
GGAACAGCATCACACTCTACGGTGATACTCGCAGGAACATTCTCGAATACAGGCGCACCGTTGTCTCCTACGGAAATGGTCTGTATGAAGGTATCCTGATTTCCGCAGTTATCCGTTGCTGTCCAAACTCTTGTAATGGTGTAGCTGTCTGCACAAGTTCCTTGTGTTTGTGTTTCCGTGAAGGTCACCTCCACATCAGCATCACAATTATCAATGGCTTGAACATCGCCAGCAGCCGGAATGTCTTCGCCACAGTCTACATTGAGGTCAGATGGTAAATCAACCAATTGTGGCGCTGTTGTATCCTCAACAGTTACATTCTGGATTGCAGTGCTTGCGTTACCGCAATCATCCGTCGCAGTCCAGATGCGTACGATAGTGTAGTTATCGGCACATGTTCCAGACTGGATGTCCTCGTTATAAGTAAGGGTAACGTTGTCATCACAATCATCCGTTGCAGTTGGAGTAGCTGGCGCAGGAACGTTGTCGCATTCCGCAGTAACATCTCCCGGCACACCGGAAATCACTGGCGCCTCGGTATCCCCAACGCTGATGGTTTGTGTAAACACCGTTTGATTACCACAATTATCTGTCGCTGTCCAAGTACGGATCAACTCGTAGCTATTGGCACAAGTACCCGCCTCAGAAAACTCTGTAAACTCAAGGGTAACATCTGCATCACAGTTGTCTGTTGCCGTTACCGCAGCAGGAGCAGGAAGCTGATCGTTGCAAGAAATGGCCATATCCGTTGGCAAGCCAATCAGTACTGGATCAGTTGTATCATCAACAGTGATGATTTGTTCTGCAACCGCTTCGTTACCACAATTATCTGTCGCTGTCCAAGTCCGTGTGATGATGTAGCTGTCTTCACAATCACCCGCCGCAATGCTTTCGCTAAAGCTCACATCTACTTGATCGTCACAATCATCATCAGCCGTTACATTCGCTACAGGTGGAATCGCATCGCACTCAACTGCTGTATCCGCAGGCACACCGGATAGTGTTGGCGCATTGCCATCACCCACCTCAATGATTTGTGTCGCTTGATCCATGTTGCCACAGTTATCTGTAGCCGTCCAAACTCTTACGATGGTGTAAGCATCTGGGCAAGCACCTGCCTGAATGTCTTCGCTGAATGTTACGGTTACATCGTTATCACAGTTATCCGTTGCCGTTACATTTGGAGCCGCTGGAATCACCTCATCACAACCTACCGTTGCATTATCCGGTACATTTGCAAGTACAGGATCGGTGGTATCTTGAACGATGATGGTTTGTGTACCAACAGTTTGGTTATCACAATTATCATTTGCTGTCCAAGTACGGGTAATGGTGTATTGATCTTCGCAGTTGCCCTCTGTAATGGTTTCGGTGAATATTAATTCAACATCTGCATCACAAGCATCTGTAGCAGTTGGCGTAGCCGGAGCAGGGATATTATCGCACTCAACGATCGTATCTTCAGGAACACCTGTCAACTCAGGGCCACTGTTGTCGCCTACTGTAATCACCTGTACACCCGTTGTCTGGTTGCCACAATTATCAGCAGCCGTCCAAGTCCGAGTGATGGTGTAATTATCTGCACAATCCGTGTTGGTAATTTCTTCATTGTAAGAAACCTCAACATTGTCATCACAATTATCAGATGCGGTAACATCGCCTTGTCCCGTTGGAGGCACACCATCACAATCAACAGAAATGTCATCAGGTACACCAGCCAATACAGGCGCTGTAATATCCTGTACGGTAATGGTCTGCGTTTCAATCGTTTGATTATCACAATTATCTATCGCAGTCCAAGTACGGGTAATGATGTAGCTATCGTCACAAGTACCCGCCGTAATTTCCTCAGTGAAAGTCAAGTCCACAACAGGATCACAATCGTCATCAGCAGTTGGTGTTGCCGGAGCAGGAATGTCCGTACATTCAACCGTCAAGTCTGCAGGAACACCTGTGATTTCAGGCGCTTGGTTATCACCGATCACGATGATTTGCTCGTCTCTAGTTTCATTACCACAGTTGTCACTCGCCGTCCATGCTCTTACTAGTGTGTAAGAATCCACACAATCTCCCGGTAGAACTTCTTCTGAGAACGTTACCGTAACATTGCCATCGCAATTATCCGTTGCAATCAAGTCTGTACCCACAATCGGAACTGGAGGGATTTCATCACAACTTACCGTTACATCATCTGGCACACCTGCAATCTCAGGAGCCGTTGTATCCTGAACGGTAACTCTGTGTGCAGCAGTCACTTGGTTACCACAGTTATCCGTTGCCGTCCAAGTTCTCACCTGTATGTAATTGTTTTCACAATCACCCGGCTCCGTAGATTCCGTAAAGGTCAATTCAACATCGTTATCGCAATTATCAACAGCAATTACATTGCTATAGTCGTAATTTTCTAAAGCATCACACTCAACCGTCAAGTCGGCAGGAATACCAGAGATCGTTGGATCAGTCGTATCCTGAACGTTGATTGTTTGTGTTTGCACATCTTGGTTGCCACAATCATCTGTAGCTGTCCAAGTACGGATTAAAGTGTAGTTATCATCACAGTTACCATCGTTGCGCGTTTCCTCGTAAGTGATGGTTACATCGTTATCACAATTGTCACTCGCTGTTGGCGTAGCCGGAGCAGGAATGTTATCACACTCTACTGTTTCATCTCCCGGCACACCCGATAACACAGGATTTGTAGTATCCTCAACGATGATGTTCTGTATTTCTACGCTTTGATTACCACAATTATCAACAGCCGTCCATTCACGGGTAATGATGTAACTATCCGCGCATTGTCCCGGTGTTGATGTTTCATTGAACGTAAGGGTCACATCCGTATCACAGTTGTCAGCAGCCGTTACATTAGCAGGTGGAGCAGGAATGTTGTCGCACTCAACCGTTTCATTTGCTGGTACACCCGTGATAACAGGAGCCGTTGTATCTTCAACCGTAATGATTTGTGTTTCCACTGTTTCATTACCGCAGTTATCTGCCGCAGTCCAAGTACGCGTCAAAGTGTAGTTGTCAATACAACTACCATCCGTACGAGATTCACTATAAGTAATGTTCACGTCGGTATCGCAGTTATCGGCAGCCGTTGGATTAGCCGGAGCAGGAACGTTATCACATTCTGCAACCGTATCCGCTGGTACACCTGTAAGGACAGGAGCAGTGGTATCTTCAACCGTGATCACTTGCGTTTGCACATCTTGATTACCACAGTTGTCGGTAGCCGTCCAAACTCTCGTTAGCGTGTAGCTATCCGTACAGGCACCTGCCGTAACCGTTTCCTGGTAATCCAATTGAACATCGTTATCACAATTATCCGTTGCCGTTACATCAGCCGCAGCATCAGGAATGTTATCACATTCTACCGTCAAGCTTCCAGGCACACCTACGATAATTGGATTCGTAGTATCCTCAACATTGATGGTTTGAATCGCAGAGGATTGATTACCACAATCATCTGTAGCTGTCCAGATGCGCGTCAAAGTATAATTGTCCGTGCAATTGCCATCGGTGCGAGATTCCTCGAAAGAGATATCAACATTGGTATCGCAATTATCCGTTGCCGTTACATCAGCCGGAGTCGGAACAGCATCACACTCAACATTTGCATCAGCAGGAATACCTACGAGCACTGGCGCATCCGTATCCATCACGGTGATGTTTTGCGTTTGCACCATTTGATTACCACAGTTATCTGTAGCCGTCCAAGTTCTCGTGATGGTAGATTCCGCAGCGCAGTTGCCCGGCGTAATGATTTCCTCAAAGGTAATGTCTACATCATTATCACAATTATCCGTTGCCGTAATGTCTGTAGCTGGTGCAGGAATATCATCACATTCAGTGGTCATGTCTTCCGGCACACCCACCAAGATTGGATCAGTCGTATCCTGAACCGTGATGATTTGTGTATCAACCGTTTCGTTACCGCAATTGTCTGTAGCCGTCCATACTCTGGTCAAAGTATAGTTGTCGATACATCCACCGTCCGTTCTGCTTTCACTATAGCTAATAGACACATCGATATCGCAGTTATCCGTTGCCGTTGGGCTAGCAGCCTCTGGCACATCGTCACACTCAACGGTAAGATCACCCGGTACACCCGTAAGGATTGGTGCAGCCGTATCTTCAACATTGATTTCTTGAATCGCTGTCGTTTGATTACCACAGTTATCTGTCGCTGTCCAGATTCTCGTGATGGTGTAATTCTCAGGACAGTCGCCTGCCGTTGTTGTTTCCTCGAAGGAAATGTCTACATCATCGTCGCAGTTATCCGTTGCCGTTACATTGTCCGCTGGAGCAGGAACTGCATCACAAGCGACTGTTTCATCAGCAGGAACACCGAAGATTTCAGGTGCTGTAGTATCTTCTACAAAGATGGTTTGGCTTGCTACCGTTTCATTACCACAATCGTCAAGGGCAGTCCAAGTACGTGTGATGGTGTAACTCTTCTCGCAAGAACCATTTTGGATAGATTCGTTGAATGTAATCTCAACATCATCATCACAGTTGTCCGTTGCCGTTGGTGTTGCCGCATCAGGAATGTTATCACATTCTACCGTTACATCCGCAGGGATACCCGCCAATACTGGATCGGTTGTATCTTGTACGGTGATGGTTTGCGTACTTACATCTTGGTTACCACAATTATCCGTTGCTGTCCAAGTACGGATAATCGTGTAGTTGTCTGCACAATCGCCATCCGCTGTTGTTTCCGTGAAGGTCACTTCCACATCATTATCACAATTATCTGTCGCAATTATATCGTTAGCAGCATCAGGAATTGCATCACACTCAACAGTGATATTTTCTGGCATACCAGCCAATATCGGAGCCGTTGTATCCTCCACCGTAATGATTTGTGTTTCCACACTTTCATTACCACAATCATCCGTTGCAGTCCAAGTTCTTGTTAAGGTATAATTATCAGCGCAGTCACCATCTGTACGAACTTCATTGTAGGTGATGGTTACATCATCGTCGCAGTTGTCCGTTGCCGTTGGTGTTGCCGCATCAGGAATGTTGTCGCATTCTGCATTGGTATCCGCAGGCACACCAGAAAGTACCGGAGCAGTGGTGTCGTTAATTGTAATGTTTTGAACACCAGTAGCGGTGTTATCACAATTATCAGTTGCTGTCCAAGTACGGATGATCGTGTATTCACCGGCGCATGCTCCTGGCGTTGTTTCCTCCGTCATGGTCACGGTTACATCTTCATCACAGTTATCCGTTGCACTTACATCAGCAGCAGCATCTGGAATGTTATCACACTCGTAAGTTGCATCTGCTGGGATGTTTGCTAGTATTGGAGCCGTTGTATCCTCAACATTCAAGGTTTGCGTTGCAATCGCTTCGTTACCACACTCATCCGTAGCAGTCCATGTGCGGATGATGGTATACGTATCTTCGCAAGCACCCGGAATTGTTTCTTCTGTCAATACTACAGGTACATCTTCATCACAGTTGTCTGTTGCCGTTACGTCAGCAGGCGCATCAGGAATGTCGTCGCATTCGATCGTTGCATCCGCAGGTACACCAGCAAGCACCGGCTCGGTGATGTCTTTCACCATGATAATTTGTGTTACAGTTGCACTGTTTTCACAATCATCGAAAGCCGTCCAAGTACGAGTAATGGTGTAAGTATATTCAGAACAATCACCTTGTCCTTGATCTGTAGTTTCCTCAAATGTAATGGTTACATCCGTATCGCAGTTATCCGTTGCCGTGATGTCTTGTCCAATTACTGGAACAGCAGGCACTTCCTCACAAGAAACCATCGTATCTTCTGGCACACCGATAATCACAGGAGCCTGTGCATCAATGAATCCAGCATCAATATCAAGGTTCTCATCTCCTGGGTTAAGGGTGAACTCAACCATGCCCATGTCATTAACATCACTATCGTTGGTACCATCTCCTTGGTTAGCTGCTGTATAAGCCAAGCCTTCCGGAGTTGCTGGGAAGTCGAAGGTCAGTTTGTAATCACCTGAAATCAAATCTTCAAACAGGTAAGAACCATCTGCGCCACTGACTTGCGTAAGGTTAACCGCATTTCCAAATACATCTGTACCGGTCAGGGTGATGCCTACACCAGCAAGTCCTTCTTCCCCATCATCCTGAATACCGTTTTTATTACAATCTTTCCAAACAAAGTCTCCAACAGAAGCGAAGTTCACAACATCAACATCCTCTACATCGTGGTCATCTTCATCCGTTGTTGGATCATCATCGCCCGGTGCACCTGTTCCGTCTCCATCTGTAGCATCATCAGAAGGCGTGTTCACTGCACCACCAGCATCGTTGTCTGGATCATTATCTATGTTAGAATCATTATCCGCCGGTGTATCACCAAGATCATCTTCGGCAGCGCTCAATTCCGCAGCATTGATCACCTGACCGATCGCATCTGCATCAACCGTGAAGGTGATTTCTACATCTTGGCTGGTATTAGCAGCAAGCGTAGCAATCGTTGTGGTAGCAATACCGCCATTTTCTGTCCAGTTCGCATCATTCAGCGTCAACCCTGTTGGGATGTAATCTGAAATCTCGATGTTTTGTGCATCTACCGTTCCTTGGTTGGTTACCGTGATGACAAAAGTTACATCGCTACCCGGGAAGATCGGTGTTTGCTGATCTGGGCTAACTGTTTTCACCAAAGAAAGATCGAAAATCTCAACAGGAACTTCTTCCTCATCGTGATCGTCCTCATCCTGTGGGTTATCAATTTCGTCATCAATAACCGGATCGTTACTTGGATCATCATCGTTAGTGGAATCATTATCATCCGGCGTGTTGCCATCCGGATCTTCTGCCTCAAGTACCTCAGCAGCATTCGCTAATGTACCCGCTTCTGTCGCAGAAACCGTGAAGGTTACATCAACTGATGTCATCTCACCCGGAGCAATTGGCCCAGCTACAACTGTTGTTGCATTCGTGCCATCGAATGTCCAATCAGCATCATTCAAAGTAAGGCCAGCAGGAACATAATCTATGATGGTAATGTTCTGTGCATCAACTGTTCCTTGATTGAAAATCTCAATAGTGAAGGTAATGTCCTCACCAGGGTAAACCCGCTCATCAGAAACTACCTTACGGATAGCAAGGTCGAAGATTTCAACATTGATACCAGCAGGATCTTCGTCGTCTTCATCCGTTACTGCACTATCATCACCCGGCGCACCCGTTCCGTCTCCGTCGATGGCATCATCAGCAGGTGTATCAACGGCACCACCGGCATCGTTGCCTTGTGTGCTGTCTGCAACAGAATCGTTATCAGCAGGTGTATCACCATTTTCGTCTGTAGCTTCTCTGATTTCCGCACGGTTCACGATTTCGCCAGCCGTATTTTGAATTACCGTAAAGGTAACGTCAAGGAAAGCAGAAGCACCCGGCGCAATCGTACCCGGAACGGTAGCGGTTGCATTGCCACCAACCATTGTCCAGTCGGTATCATTCAACTCAAGCCCAGCAGGAATGTAATCCGTAACGGTCACATTTTGTACAGGAACCGTTCCTTGATTGATTACTTCAATTGTGAAGGTAATGTCCTCACCCGGATAAACAGTGCCATCTTCGCCAGCCGCAATTGTTTTGCGTAAAGCAAGATCGAAAATCTGAATCGTTGCATTTTCTACATCGGCATCATCTTCATCCGTCGCTGCATCTTCGTCACCCGGCATACCCGTTCCATCTCCATCAATCGCATCGTCAGAAGGTGTATTTGGCGCACCACCCGCATCATTCGTGAAGTCATCATCAAAAGTAGAATCTATATCATCTGGCATATCACCGTTCTCATCTTCCGCAGCGGAAACCTCCGTTTTA
>JAHDGC010000786.1 GCA_020627865.1 Saprospiraceae bacterium
ATCTCCAGATATTGAGTACACTTCTTTCACATCCATTAATTTACCTAATTCATATACTGCTTTGTATCTAATTGAGCCAGTACAATATTTACCAATAGCTTCTCCATTTAACATTCCCTTTTTATAGTTATGGATTTCAAAAATACTGAACCCATCTTCACAGAAATATTTTGCCTCTCCATTCAGTTTATTCCTACTATAGTGTTCAATACTGAGTAAAGTACCTTCTAAACTATAAGTTTCATATTTCCCTTCTATAGTATTGAAAGGTTCTTTAACAGTATAAATCTCCTTGACTTGATTTGGTTTACTTTTATAATAAGTCTTTATCTCTTTTGAAGAGCAACCTAAAAACAATATACAAATCATATAAAGCCAAATAATATGATTAAGCTCTATCAGGAGAGGAAGTTTCTGTCTTTGGTTTTTCTTTTGCCTTTTGTGATTCATTATAAAAATTAAGTAACGGGTAACCTGTATCATATATTCCAGAACCTCCTTCTATTGTTGGTAATTTATCCTCAAGTAAAGATTCTCTGTTATTAAATAACCATTTCCCTAAGTGTATGAAATCTTGTTTTGCTTCTTCAGTTGAAAACCCTTCAGGAACAGCGCTGTCTTGAACAAAATTTATCATATCTACATCTCCTATATCATCTGGAATGAGCCCCATATCCCTAGCATTCTTAACTATAGTTTTACTATTTTCTAGAGTATTTAAATGATTTCTCGTCGTTGTTAAATCCGAGTTAATCATACTTTTATTGACTTGTTTTAGTATTTCATGAACCAAAACGGCTACATTCAGACTCTTGGTTCTATGATTTCTTTCAGTCATTTGCTTATAACCTCTCAGAATTCTCCAATCTGTTTCCTGTTCTTTTTCTAAATGGAGTCTTGCATCTGTGTCTGTCAAATAAGGATGCGATGAACCTTTTACACCATATAGAGTATTTCGCGTAGTATAATAATATTGTCTTTCTATATAGATGAAATTTTCAATCCCTGTTCCACCTGGCTTTCCTGTAACACCGACTCTAGATGTCATATCGAAGTATTGTAATCCCCATAAATCAATTCCACTTACTGGTCTATTCTCTGCATAATTAAATGGAGATACATGTGCAAACCGATCAGCAATTGGGTCTACGGAAGGGAACCTTCCTATCGCTGGGTCATACTCGCGGAAACCATAAGATAACCAATTAAGTCCAAGTTCTTCGTTCAGTTCTTTGCCGTTATACAAATAATCCATCCGAGGTGTTGTCACATCCTGCCAACGGCCATCCATAGCCATCCCGAAAGGATAGTAAAGGTTTCTTTGTACGACCTCATCATTATCCGGATTATCATCCAGCGCAGTCTCTGGCGTGATATAACCATCACCATCAACATCTTCGAAGACCACGACGGTATTACCGAGATGATCCGCGATCATATGCTGAAAGCGTAGACTGCCTTCCTGATCAAGAATTCTACCATCCGGAATAGCAATAAATTCTAAGGTGTTATCCAGGTATTCCAGTCCAGCGAGATAATCTCTGGTGCCTTCTTCTCCGACTTTTCGGATTTTTTCGCCACCGAAGGTGTAGGTCATTTGAATACTACCCTCCGAACCGGTAACGGCACTTGGTAAATTTAACAAATTATATGATATCCCCAAGCCCTTTCCGGAATCTTCTGTAAGGTTACCATTGGCATCATAATCATAGGTGGAACTTGCCGGTTGGAATCCCTCCGCCCGAGCAACAGGATCGGTCGCCTCCAGCAGGTCAGTGACTTGATGTAAGCGTTGTTCTTCGACGTCGTATTCGTAGGTTAGTTCGTCGATTGGTCCATAGTTAAATACTCCATTGTTTTCTCCTAAGAGGCCCATTCGGTTAAGGGTCTTAATATTCCCTGAAGGATCATAAGTGTAGCTGGTACTATAAGCTCCGGAGGTCAATTGTGGTTCGAAGACACTATTGTTCATTGCGGTGATGCGGTGATCTCCGTCATAGACGTAATTATTACGGATGAGTCCGACACTACAATCTGAGATGATATCCATCCTGTTGATATCCAGACCGGTGTATTCCAACTTTTGGTAGTAGATCGCAGCGCTAGGCTCGCCGTTAGGGTCAGCGCTGGAACCCGGCGAATACTGATTAGTACAGCATTCGAGTATTACAGAGGAAGTAAGGTCATCGCAATTGGCGAAAGCCGCCTGTATATTTTGAGCTGTTGTATTCAGTACGGTAACGCTATGCATGACGCCTAAAGGGGAATCTTGTGCAGTGCTTTCCGCAATTCCGGTATAGCCGAAATGATCCAGTGCCGCATTAACAATCACGGCAAGGTCAACACTAGTATCTTCGAGATTCAATATTTCCTCAAGGGTATACTCTTGTCCATCGATGATGATTGCCCTTAGGAAGCTACAGTTTTGCGGATCAGCGGTGATCTCTAAATTAACGGCGCAGTATTCCGTACCGATAAGGCAGGATACTTCGGCAGGGGAATTGATCCGTACCAGGCGACCGATCCCGTCATAGCCATAGGTCACTTTCTGGAGTGGAAGATCGACGCTTCCCCCAATATATTTCTTGTAGACCTGATCTTGTCCATTGAAGAAGAGTTGATTGAGGACTTGTTCTTCTGCGGTGTTGGCAGGCGTAATAAAGGATTTTATCGTTCGCAGGAGATCATCATGTTCGTATCGATAGGCCAGGTTAGTGGTTTCGCCTCCCGGGCCGATGATATTCTTCTGTACATTTTTGGATAAGCCTGCTGCTGTTAGCGGGGTATAAACCTCTTCAATAGTACTTCCGGTATTGGAGTAGATCGAAGTGGCAGATTCTACCCGCCCCAGGTTATCGAGTATAAAATTGGTGTTCTTAGTTCCGGTGACGGCTGTTCCTTCGAGGATGGCTTCTTGTGTTTGCTCGATCCAGGTGTGGCCGGTCTCATAAGTATTTTGGAGCAGTGTCGGCCCCATTAAAGCATTCACTTCGTTTTCAGACAAAGGTATACCATTGATCCCGTTGGAAGGTGCACTATTCGCCAGCGCGGTAGTGGTGAGACGGTAGAGTTCATCGTAGTCTAAGACGATGTTGCTATTCCCGTCGGCCTTGGCTACCAAGCGTAGGGTCTCATCATACCAAAACTGATCAACCGCAGGTTTTCCGGGCGTCTTTTTGGAGGATAATAATCCGGTATGCTGGTTATAGGTGTATTCATATTTTTCGTAAATGGGGTTATGGATCGTCTCTACCCGTAAGCGTGAATCGTAGTTCCAGATGGTAATTCCTCCTGCTCCGGACACCCGCATGGTAGGATTACCAAAGGCGTCTGAATAACTGTAGGAGGTATGTTCGTTGGGGTCGGTTACTTCTACTCCATCAAAAATCAAGGCACTCCCTTGGAGTTGGTAGTCTTGCATTACTCCATTTTCGTTTTCCATATAATCTTCGTAAACCTCTTTCTTTACATAAGGTCCGATATATCTGGTAGTCGAAACATTTTGTTCCGCATCTGTCGTTGAAAGGGGCCTGCCTAGTGGTGACTTTTCGTACTCGATCTCTGTGGTACCGGCACCAAGTTGGTATTGCTTGATGGGGCGCCAAAGATTATCGTATTCGGTACTGGACAGGGTGGCTCCATCCGCAAGTCGCTTAGTAGATAGAGGATTCCCCCATCCGTCCAGATACTGAATG
>JAHDGC010000015.1 GCA_020627865.1 Saprospiraceae bacterium
CGCTTCTTTTGCTCCCATACATCGTTGCAAAAAGCCTCATTTAGCCCTGCTAAACCTGCCTTCCAAGAGGAACGCAGGCAGGCTCCGGTTTTTGCGCCCTGTCTGCGTGGCCCTGTCTGCGTGACTTGTCAGGCAGGTTGCCAGGCAGGCTCGTCTGGAAACAAAATAATCTGCTCAATTTTGGGTACATTATTTATTTCCAGCTCCCTAAAATAAGATTTGCTAAAAAATCATCTCACTGAAAAATTACTTTAGTAGTAACATTTTCTTTATTGCGGTGTGTTTTCCTACTTTTAAGCGATAGTATAGTAGCCCCGAATTTTCGAGATCTTTACGATTTATCCGGACTTCATTGTATTCTTTTTGGAATGCTTGCTGTGTTTCATACAATATTGTTCCATTTACATGGTATATGGTCAATATTGCTTCGTTAACTTTTGATAAATCAAAACCAATTACGGTTTCTGTACTAAATGGGTTAGGCCGGTTTTGATGTAGTTGAAACTCGGCATTGTGTATTGTTTGATCAAAGTTTATGTTTATGTCTAACAATGCACTTTCAGTATTGTAAGCTTCTATTGCAGTGTACTCCGAATTCATGCTTAATAATTGGCTTAACTGTCCATCTGCCATCGCATTAAATGTCATACGGAATAATACAGTATGATCTTTCAATCTTTTGTTGGGGGTTGGTAAGTGTATTGTTATAAATTGTGAAAAAGACAGGCAAACCATTACGATTTGCCTGTCTTTTTTACAGTATTTGTATTAGAAATATGCCATGTTTGTTTTTTGCAAAAAGCAAACTATGATATACAATCTATTTCGCTGTGTAGCATCACCTTATTTTTTCTCCTGCTCCACTTCAGGTTTTTCCGTTCCTTTTTTCTGTGCGGGATTATTCGTGTCGGTCGCAGCAGGATTCTCAATCTCACCACCTTGACCATCATTACAACCATCAATGAAGGCCGAGAAAATAGTGCCTAGCGTGACTTCAAAACCAGGTAGTAAATCAATATCCGTTGCAGAGTCATAATCAACGACTGTTGCCGTTACGCTTCCGATAATTTGGTCAGATTGGATCGTGCCATCAGCTTCATAATCTCTAACTTCATCCAAATTTCCAGTTAAAGGTGCGAGCGAATTTGGTAACCCACCATCTGCATAGTCATCAGGACAAACTGGTGCACATTCTGTTGGAGCGGTCTGTCCACAAACTGGATTACTCCTACATCCTGAATTGGTGCCATCATCTTCAACCACACAAATATAAAGCGTATCTGAAGTATACACTGGCGGGGTAGTGCTTCCGCCAAAATCAAGGACTGCATTATCAGATGCTTCTTGTGCTGTTGCTCCCGTGTAGTAATAAAGGACGCCCGTGCCACCATTTGCTTCAATAGAACCTTCCATTCCGGTATCACAGTTATTCTCCATGATGGTTAATAGAGGAGGATCAGGTTGAACACAGCATGTTGTTGGAGCGGTCTGTCCGCAAACAGGATTACTCCGGCATCCTGAATTGGTACCATCATCTTCTACCACGCAAACATAAAGCGTATCCGAAGTATATACTGGTGGGGTCGTGCTTCCGCCAACATCAAGGTCTGCATTATCAGAAGCTTCCTGCGCCGTTGCACCTGTGTAGTAGTAGAGTACACCCGTGCCTCCAGTTGCTTCAATAGCCCCATCGGTTCCGGCGTCACAATCATTATCCGTTATGGTGAGCACAGGATCAGCCGGTGTTGTACAATTACAATTTACAGGCATGGTTGCGCCACAAACTGGGGCGGTTCTGCACCCATTGGCTTCTGCTACCACACAAATATGAAGCACCTCTGGGAAGGCCGGATATGGAGGCGGAAAGAAATTGGCATTGGTGTTATTAATAGCGTTATCAAAAGCTTCCTCCGCAGTTGCTCCCAGATAGTAGTAGGCAAAACCAACAGAGGCTGAGCCGGAAATACTGCCCGTTTCTGCTGGGCATTCATTGTCAGCAATGGTTAATGTTGGAAGAGGGACATCGCATGGGATGCACTCTTCAGGATTCGTTTGATCGCAAACAACATTACTTCTACATCCATCAGCAGCTTCTTCTACGATACAAACATATACCACTGTCGGAAATACTTCATAAGCTGGTGGCGTTGTGCTACCGTTGGTGTTATTGGTTGCATTATTAAAGGCATCAAGGCCATCAACTCCGGTATAGTAATGGATTGTACCACCTGCGCCTATGCCAGTTATTGCACCAATTGTATCGGGACAAATATTGTCGTCAATTTTTAGCGATGGATCGGCAGGAGGTGTGCAGGCACAATTTGTAGGCATTGTCTCATCGCAAACAGGCTCGCTTCTACAGCCAGCAAGTTCTGATACGACACAAATGTAAGTTACCGCAGGGAAGGCTGGATAGGTCGGCGTAAAGACGGAACCATTAACATCATTCGTGGCGTTGTCTAATGCTGTTGCAGCATCTGAAGCTTCGTAATAAGTGATAGAACCGCCATCGCCATCAGCAGAGATACTTCCAGTTTCATTCGGGCAAACATTGTTGGTGATGGTAAGTGTAGCTATAGGAGCATCACAACATTCTGTTGGGGCAGTTTCTCCGCAAACAATATTACTTCTACATCCTTCTAGATCTTCCACCACACAAACATAAACAACATCAGGGAACGGCAGATAAGCCGGAGGAGTCGTACTACCTCCAATGTCATTAGCCGCATTGTCCGAAGCTTCTGTAGCACTGGCTCCGGTGTAGTAAAACAAAGTACCTGTTCCGCCAGTTGCGGAGATGGTGCCTATGTCCGTAGGGCAATTGTTATCTGTAATGGTTAAAAGAGGATCGTCAGGATAAATACAGCAATCAACAGGAGCGGTTTGCCCACAAACTGGATTACTTCTACAAGTGCCGTCATCTTCTACCACACAAACATAAACAACATCAGGGAAGGGCAGGTAAGCCGGAGGAGTCGTGCTGCCTCCAATATCATTTGTAGCATTACTGTTGGCTTCTGCGGCAGTAGCTCCGGTGTAGTAAAACAAAGTTCCACCTGCACCACTCGTTGCTGAAATGGTTCCTGTTGTTACAGGGCAAACATTATCTACAATATCCAAAGTAGGTTGTTCTAATAAAGTACAGCAATCAATAGGGGCGGTTTCTCCACATATAACATTACTTCTACATCCTGTACCGTCATCTTCTACCACGCAAACATACACAATGTTCGGGAAAGCAAGGTACGCGGGGGCAGTTATGCTACCGCCAATATCATTATTCGCATTGGCAGAAGCTTCCGCAGCAGTGGCTCCAGTATAGTAAAATAAAGTGCCGGTTCCTCCCGTGGCGGAGATAGAGCCTGTTACCGCAGGGCAAGCATTGTCTATAATGCTTAAAACGGGGTCAGCAGGAGGTATACAACAATCTACTGGCGCGGTTTCTCCGCAAATAGGATTACTCCTACATCCGGTAGCATCTTCTTCCACGACGCAAACATAAACTACATCAGGGAAAGGCAAGTACGCAGGAGGTGTTGCTGATCCTCCAAGATCATTGATGGCATTGTTGTTCGCTTCTGCGGCAGTAGCGCCAGTATAGTAAGTTAGGGTTCCACCGGCACCTGTGGCGGAAATACTCCCTGTTGTTACGGGACAAGCATTGTCTACAATATCTAGAACAGGATCAGCAGGAGGCGTACAGGTAGGGTTGGGATCCCATGCGCAGATGTTGAATGTTCCAACTGTTCCACCACCATATTCCCACACGGCTACATAATACGTTTGGCCGGGGGTAAGCCCAGTAGCTACAATTAAAGAATAATTCCCTGGAGTAGTGGCACCATCATCATCACAATAAAGCTCTGTCCCTCCACAAGCATCATAAATCGAGACACCCGTATCAAATGCTGCTATGTCTTCGCTGGTTTCGATGGTGACCTCTCCACTTTGTGGTGCTACAAAAGAGAACCAAACATCATTGTCTACATAGAAGGCACAACTATGCGGGATACCAGAATCTGTGGCATTGTCATTAGTGCCTATTACCGGATCGGTGCAAGAACCATCTCCAACAGGTAGCGGTTCTGCTCCGATACAATCATCGGGGGTAGTTATAGGTTCATAAGCGCAAATATTAAAAGAACCGATCGCATCATTTTCATGTTCCCAAACGGCTATATATAGGGTAGTACCAGGTGTTTGGCCAGTAAGGGTAAGATTAGAAAACCCACCACCTTCAAAGACAATATCATCATCACACCCCAACACTATGCCTCCACACGCATCGTAAACTTCAATTACGGTGTCGAATAATCCAGAACCGTCGTCACTGGTTTCGATGGTAACATTTCCAGAAGCTGGAACAACAACACTAAACCAGACATCCCCACCTTCGTAGCCACCATCATCAGTGCCATCTATACAGATATGTGGAACGCCAGAATCTGTTGCATTTTCATTAGTCCCGTTGACGGGGGTTGTACAGGAGTCTGTTCCGACAGGGACAGGTGTTGCATTGGCACACTCGTCATTCGCCGGAGGACAGCCAGTAGGCATCGTGACGGATGCTGAAACAACGCAACTTGCGTCATTAGGATCGGTAACCGTTACGGTAACTAGTCCATCGGCAGAAGTGAAACCCGTGAGTGTATGGGTGCCTAAGCCAACACCCAATACCTGAGAGGTATTGGCATCATTGGTGATATTAACTAGCGGTCCGGTCAGTATTTCCGTGATGGTAACATCAATGGAGTATTTATCCTCAGCACAATCGCTGTTATCCACAACAATCTGACCGGCAACACACAGCGGGTTGGTATCCCATGCACAAATGTTAAAAGTCCCCGTTGCATTATTGCCATATTCCCAAGCTGCGACGTAGTATGCTTGACCCGGTGTTAGATTAATTAAATCAAGTCTGGAGAAGAGGTTTCCAGCATTATCATCGTTACAGTCGATTGCGGCACCTCCGCAAGCATCATAAACTTCGATGCCGGTATCGGTAATGCTACCGGAACCATCAGCACTGGTTCGGACCGTAACCTCTCCACTTGGAGGAGCGATGAAATAATACCAAACATCTCCACCAGCATGACTAGCACAGGGAGGGTTCGTGCCAGAATCGGTGGCACCAACATTGGTTGCATTGACAGCGTTTCCGTCGCACGCGCTTGCCCCTAACGTTAGCTCTATAGCGGCAGCACATTCATCATTTGAAGGCTGAGCATAGCTTAGTGTTACGCTTAGCAAAAGAAAAACCAAAGCCATAGAAAACTTTGACCAGTCTTTGTAAAAAAATTGTTTCATAAATTTGTTTTTGAATAATTATAAAATGTGAATAGTTAAATGTTACAAAATGTCAGGTATACTGACTATAAGCTTTTCGCATTTGTATGTATAAAATGCGTTAAGATTTTTACTAGCGAAATAGTAGAAAATTTTAAGAAAATGAGGGGTCTAGACGTTGGTGTATAACTGTGTTTATTTGATTATGCTCTTGTTGGGGGGAATGCGATTCGTCCTTACGATTCACCCTTGCGATTCTTTTTATCTATCATTAACTTGACAAAGTTAATAATAAGATTTGATATATATGTAGTGCGTGTAATGTTTTTTCTCAGTCATCGGTTTGTAGTTTAAGCAGTCAAGGTGGGCAGGTTATATTTTCCAGTTCCCTTATAAGAGCCATAAAAAAAGCAGGCAAACCGTTACGATTTGCCTGTCCTTTTACAGTATTTGTATTAGAAATATACCATGATTATTTTTTGCAAAAAGTAAACTATGGTATATACTCTATTTCACTTTGTAGCATTATCTTATTTTCGCTCCTGCTCCACTTCAGGTTTTTCCGTTCCTTTTTTCTGTGCAGGATCTTGAGTATCAGTAGCGGCAGGATTCTCAATCTCGCCACCTTGACCATCATTACAACCATCAATGAAGGCAGAGAAAATGGTTCCTAATGTAACTTCAAAACCAGGTAATAAATCAATATCTGTAGCAGAATCATAATCAACAATCGTTGGCGTTACGCTTCCAATGAGTTGATCCGATTGGATGGTGCCATCCGCTTCGTAGTCTGTAACTTCATCCAAATTGCCTGTCAATGGTGGTAGAGAATTTGGTAATCCCCCGTTGGCATAGTCATCAGGGCAAACAGGTGTACATTCTGTTGGGGCTGTCTGTCCACAAACTGGATTACTCCGGCATCCTGAATTCGTACCATCATCTTCTACCACACAAACATAAAGTGTATCGGAAGTGTATACTGGCGGTGTCGTGCTTCCTCCAACATCAAGGTCTGCATTATCAGAAGCTTCCTGTGCTGTTGCACCTGTGTAGTAATAAAGAACACCTGTGCCGCCTGTTGCTTCAATAGCACCTTCGGTTCCAGCCTCGCAATCATTATCCGTTATGCTTAGCACAGGATCAGCCGGTGGTGTACAGTCACAATTTGCAGGCATGGTTACGCCACAAACTGGGGCAGTTCTGCAACCGTCGGCTTCTGCTACCACACAAATATGAAGAATCTCTGGGAATGCTGGATATGGAGGGGCAAAGAAATTCGCATTGGTATTACTAATAGCGTTATCAAAAGCTTCCTCAGCAGTTGCTGCCGGATAGTAGTAGGCAAAACCAACAGAAGCTGATCCAGAAATACTGCCGGTTTCATTTGGACAAGTATTGTCAACAATAGTTAATGTTGGGGGAGGGACATCGCATGGGATGCATTCTTCTGGATTCGTTTGATCACATACAACACTACTTCTACATCCATCGGCAGCTTCTTCTACAATGCAAATATATAGGACCGTCGGAAAGGCTTCGTAGGCTGGTGGTGTTGTACTACCGTTCGTGTTATTGGTTGCATTGTTAAATGCATCAAGGCCATCAACTCCGGTGTAGTAATGAATCGTACCGCCTGCGCCTATACCGGTTATTGCACCAATTGAATCGGGACAAATATTGTCATCAATTTTTAGTGATGGGTCGGCAGGAGGTGTGCAAGCACAATTTGTAGGCATGGTTTCCCCACAAACAGGCTCACTTCTACAGCCAGCAAGTTCTGATACGACACAAACATAAGTTACCGCAGGGAAGGCTGGATAGGCTGGCGTAAAGACGGAACCATTAACATCATTCGTGGCGTTGTCTAATGCTGTTGCAGCATCTGAAGCTTCGTAATAAGTGATAGAACCGCCGCCGCCATCAGCAGAGATACTTCCAGTTTCATTCGGGCAAACATTGTTGGTAATGTTGAGTGTAGTTACAGGGGCATCGCAACATTCCGTTGGCATTGTTTCTCCACAGACAATATTACTTCTGCATCCTTCAAGGTCTTCCACTACACAAACATAAACAATATCAGGGAAAGGTAGGTAAGCCGGAGGAGTGGTGCTGCCTCCGATGTCGTTAGCCGCATTGTCCGAAGCTTCTGCCGCAGTGGCTCCGGTGTAGTAAAACAAAGTACCTGTACCACCAGTTGCGGAGATGGTACCGATATCCGAAGAAGGGCAAGTGTTATCCGTAATGCTTAGAACGGGATCATCAGGATAAATACAGCAATCAACAGGAGCAGTTTCTCCACAAACTGGATTACTTCTACAAGTACCATCATCTTCTACCACACAAACATAAACCACATCAGGGAAAGGAAGGTAAGCTGGAGGTGTTGTGCTACCCCCAATGTCATTTGTAGCATTACTGTTGGCTTCTGCGGCTGTAGTCCCGGTGTAATAGAATAAAGTACCACCTGCGCCACTCGTTGCAGAGATGGTTCCTGTCGTTGTAGGACAAACATTATCTACAATATCCAAAGTAGGTTGTTCTAATAAAGTACAGCAATCAACAGGAGCCGTTTCGCCACAGACAATATTACTTCTACATCCCGTACCGTCATCTTCTACTACACAAACATATACAATGTTAGGAAAGGCAAGATAAGCGGGTGCAGTTGTGCTACCACCAACGTCATTACTCGCATTGTCCGAAGCTTCGGCAGCAGTGGCACCAGTATAGTAAAATAAAGTACCGCTTCCTCCAGTAGCGGAGATGGAGCCTGTTACGTTAGGACAAGCATTATCTATAATGGTTAAAACAGGATCAGCAGGTGGGACACAGCAATCTACTGGCGCAGTTGCTCCACAGACAGGATTACTCCTACATCCATCAGCATCTTCTTCCACAACACAAACGTAAACCACATCTGGGAAAGGCAAGTACGCAGGAGGTGTTGCTGATCCTCCAAGATCATTAATGGCATTGTTGTTCGCTTCTGCGGCAGTGGCTCCGGTGTAGTAAGTTAGGGTGCCACCAGCACCTGTTGCGGAAATGCTTCCTGTTGTTACTGGACATACGTTATCTACAATGTCTAACAATGGATCCGCAGGAGGCGTGCAGGTAGGATTAGGATCCCAAGCGCAGATGTTGAATGTACCGGTGTTATCATTCGTATATTCCCAAGCTGCAACGTAATAAGTTGCTCCAGGCGTTAGACCAGTCATCACGATTTGTGAAAAGCCTTCTGGTCCATCAATATCATCATCACAAGCTACTGCTGTTCCACCACAGGCATCATAAACCCGAATTACAGTATCGAATGGATCTGGATTGCTAATGCTGCTGCTGGTTTCAATGGTGACTTCTCCACTGGCAGGGGCAACGAAACTAAACCAGATATCACCACCTTGATAGTCACCATCAGATGTTGCATCTATACAGACATGCGGGATACCGGAGTCGGTGGCTCCTTCATTGGTTGTGGTTACCGGAGTCATACAAGAACCAACCCCAACGGGTAGCTGCGAAGCAGTTGCACAGTCGTCTGATGTGAGTACTGGGTCATAAGCGCAAATATTAAAAGAGCCAACAGCATCATTTTCATGTTCCCAAACGGCTACATACAATGTTGCGCCTGGTGTTTGCCCCGTAAGGGTGACGTAAGAGAAACCACCTCCCTCAAAAACAATATCATCATCACAATCTAATGCGGTGCCTCCGCATGCGTCATACACTTCAATTACCGTATCGAATAATCCGGTACCATCATCACCTGTTTCAATGGTAATATTACCGGATGGCGGGACAACAACACTGAACCAGACATCCCTGCCTGCATAGCCACCATCATCCGTACCGTCTATACAGATATGCGGAATGCCGGAATCCGATGCATATTCATTTGTACCATTTACAGGGTCGGTACAGGAAGCTGTTCCGACAGGGAGCGGTGTGGCATTTTCGCAATCATCGTTAGGTGGTGGAGTAGGAGACCAAGCGCACATTTCAAAGGAACCAGCGGCGTTATCGTATCCCCACACAGCGACGTAATAAGTATTACCAGGAATCAAGTTGGTTAAGGTAACGCTTGAATACAAAGTACCATTAGCATCATCATTACAGGCTACTGTGGAGCCATTACAAGCAGTAACAACTTCCATCACGGTATCAAAAGAACCCGTCTCACTATCGCCGGTCTGAACGGTGACTATTCCATTTGCTGGCGCAACGAAACTGAACCATACTTCGCGATCGCCCCCGAAAAGAGCACCGCAACTATATAAATTACCGGAACTGGTAGCGCCCGAAGTCGTTCCGGGGACAGGGGTTTGGCACACATCGGTACCGACTGTTATCGGTATAGCGGCAGCACATTCATCGTTTGCAGGTTGTGCATAGCTAAACGTTACGCTGAGAAAAAGAAAGATCAAAGTCATGGAAACCTTTGACCAGTCTTTGTAGAAAATTTGTTTCATAAATTTGTTTTTGAATAATTATAAATGTGAATAGTTAAATGTTACGAAATCAGGTATACTGACTATAAGCTTTTTGCATTTGTGTAGAAATGCATTGAGGTTTTTACTAGAGAAATAGCTAAAATTTATAAGAAAACGAGGGGTTTAGAAGTTGGTGTAAATTGGGTCTATTTGATTGTGCGCTTGGATATTCTGCTCATAAATACTTTGTAAGTGTTGTTCGTGCGGGGCGAATTATGATTCACCCTTGTGGCTCTTTTCGTGTGTCATTAAGTTGACAAATTTAATAATAACATTTGATATATATGTAGTGTGAGTAATGTTTTTTGTTGATTTATGAATAAAAAAACGTAGAGCCGCAATACATTGCAGCTCTACGTCGGAAAACATTATAATGTTTAGCCTTATGGGTAATGCCCGTATCTTTGGGGTGGAGTAGTTTCGTCAGGCAACTTCTTCGCCAGTCGACGCCTGCCAGAGTTCGTACCATTCTTCATGCGTGAGGTCGATATCGGATGCTTCTAATGCAGATTCGATTCTTTCAATCTTTGAAGTGCCCAAAACAGGAAGGAGCCTTGCGGGATGTTTCAATAACCAAGCCAGCAGGATTTGGTCAGCAGAGGCATTATACTTTTCACAAAGGGTTTCCGTGACGGTCTTGATTCTTTTCTGTTGTTCAATAAAGGCTTCTGGTGTATCTTTTTCTGGTTCTTTAAATAATTTACCACCACCCAATGGAGACCAGCAAGTTGGGCGGATTTTATGCCGCATGCACTGGTCAAAGGTGCCGTCTAGGAAAGGCGTCCGATGGAGGATAGAGGCTTCTACTTGATTGGTAATCAGTGGGAAGTAAGGTTGTATTAACTCAAATTGTGAAGGGGTAAAATTGGAAACGCCAAAATACTTAACCTTACCTTGTCGATAAAGCCGAGCAAATGTTGCCGCAATTTCTGCCGGATTCATCAATATATCCGGGCGATGAATCAATAAAATATCAATATAATCGGTATGCAACTGCTCCAGGGACTGGTCTACAGAGGCCATAATATGTTTCCCAGAACAATTGTAAGATTTAATTTTATGATCTGGTCGATTTTCAGAAACTAGCTTTATACCACATTTTGTCGTAATCTGTATTTTTTTACGCAAAGTTGGGTCTTTCTTCAATACAGCTCCGAATTCTCCTTCCGTAGAGTAATGACCATATATATCGGCATGGTCAAAATCGTTGATGCCTAGGTCTATGCAAGCCTCGATAAAATTTTGCATTTCATCTGTGCTCATCTTCGCGCCCCACTGGCCAAGCCGCATGGTTCCTATAATAAATGGAGAAAAACTTATCTTTGACATATAGAAAACTGTTATAGTCTGATGTTACGAGGTATTTTGAAAAAAGAACATAGATAATGAAAATCTAATAGATATACAAAATTATATGTATTAAAATTAGACAAAATATTTTTTATATTGAATTACTTGAGCTACCAAAATACTTCCCATCATATACTCGTGAAATAATTAACAGTATAATGGCAACCAAAGATGGCGCGTATTCTCCATCACTTATATTCATGTGCGCTGTTGCGGCCAGCACGAAGTCAAAGAAAAAGCCGGCATAAGCCCATTCTTTTAACAAGGGAGATTTTCTCGTCCATATGGCCACTAATCCTAAAATTTTAGCAATGGCCAATGGATAAATAATATAGGTGGGAAACCCTAGTTTGGTAAAGGTTTGGCTGACCATTTCATAATTAAAAAAGTACATACCCGCAGACATGAGCATGAGTAAGGACAATAGTCCTGTTGATACGAGATAGATGATTTTATTTTTGTTTTTCATTTTATGATTGTTTAAAGTAGTATATTTGTTGTAAATGTAGGTAATATTAATATTAAAACAAAAATATTGAAATATGAGTGTCTAATAAGACGGGTGTAGTTTATTGGGAGTGTTAGTTGCAGCCATCAATCAGTGCCTCAAAACTTGCCCCAACTTCCACCTCAAAACCGGGCAACAAAATCACCTCTGTGCGAGCATTAAAAATAATAGTACTGTTTCCCATAATCAATTTATCCGATTGAATGTAGTCCGATGCCTCGTAACGTAAGTTATCTGTTGGAAGATTGGTTTCCAACATGATAATAATATCCTCACAGGTATTGCAATTGTCTGGGAAACTGGTTTCATCTATAAAGTTATTCCAGCTTCCTGTCGAGGAAAAGGACAGGGTAGTATAAAGGCTACCATTGATGAAAACATCACACGGTCTGTCGTTACTTCCACCATTGCCATAGCGAAACCTCAAAAATTCTATCCGGTCATTTCCAACAATATAATCCCATTCTATGAATGATCCGCCAGCGCCAAAATCCTGAAACCCAGTTCCGGAATAGCCAGCGTGATTATTTTCCAATGTCGTTGTATTTTGATTGGAGTAGGCTTCTGCTTCGTAAGTTGCTGTAAAGAAAAGGGGATCAGAAATGCAATTGCAGAAATTGTCAAGCCTAGCATTTGCCGTACAGTATAGGGCATCGTCACAATCAAGTCCGATGATACAAGCAGCTGAAGGAGCCGTTGTTTCATAATCATCAATTTGCTTAAGATAAGAAACTAAGTCGTCTAGTTCTTCTAGTGTAATGTTGGATTGTAGGGATTTGAAATATCCCAGATTTCATGTGCTGCATTCCCGGCCAAAACAGCATATCCTTGAAATACAGAAGGCTGATTGAGATACTTGGAACTTAGTTGCGGACTGATAATAGTGCCAAATTCAGCACTGGGGTAGTTTTATTCGGAGGGCTAGTTTGCCCTAGGCTAGTATAGTAAAAACATGCATGAAAAAAAGGAAGAGGAATCGTCTTGAAATATTTAATTTTATATTAATATGAAGTTGGGTAGCTTTTTTCATATGATTTTATTATATTGTAAAATGGGTCTGTGTGACCTTTCATAAAGGCTTCTTGTAAGGTTTTTGTATACATGCTTTGGCTTAGTTCTTGCAGCAAGAAAAGATACAATTAAATCTCAACAATATGAAATTCTCAAACAAGATAAATATTTTTCAACGTTTGAATATTAAAATTGGCGAGCAGTTCTCTGCTGGAAAACTGAATAGTTTTTTCGGAAATCCACCTATGCCACCACAAGCCTTGAGGGGAGAGGAAATAGAGGAAGAGGAAAGTATAAATGAGTGGTCAGATGGGGAATGTGACAATATGGAAGGGGAAGAGCAATTTGGATATATTAGGCCGGATACGCCACCCAATATTATTCCCTTTTTTGTAGGGCGTTGTTAATATTTTGTATAAAAAACCGTAGGGACAAGACATGCCTTGTCCCTACGGTTTTTTTATTTCTAACCTAATCCGCAACAGCCCCTCGAAGATACTTATCCAAAAACTGCAAGATTTTCCCGTAGGCTTCAATCTGGTTTTCTTTCTTTACAAAACCATGCCCTTCATCTTCAAACAATACATACTCGCAAGGAATATTATTCGCCTTCACCGCTGCGACAATTTCATCTGATTCTACCTGTAGCACCCTTGGATCTTGTGCACCCTGTAAAACCATAACAGGTTTGGTAATATTTTTCGCGTGAAACAGCGGGCTAATTTCATACAATCGAACTGAGTCTTGCGTATTGGGATCGCCCATTTCTTCATACAGGGCATCCTTGAAAGATTCCCACCAAGGTGGAATACTCCGCAAGGTTCTCAGCCAGTTGGTCACCCCGAAAATGTTGACACCGACTTCAAATGCATCCGGTTGTCTGGTCAAGGCAGCCATCGTCATGTAGCCACCGTAGGAGCCACCAATGATGCCGATTTTTTCAGCATCCACATAGGGTAGAGACGCGAGGAAATTCTTACCTTCCACACAGTCTTGCAAATCTTTTTCACCATGATTTTGGTCGTCCATTTTATAAAAAGTTTTCCCGTAACCACTAGACCCTCGGTTATTAACGGCCAAGATTGTATAGCCATGATTGGTCATGTATTGGATAAGGCCGAAGTAGTTGAGCCGGGATTGTCCGCCTGGGCCACCGTGTACCCATACGAGTGCCGGAACCTTATGATCCTTGCTTGCTTGTTGAGGTTTGTATAAAATAGCCGGAATTTGGAGGCCATCAAAAGAACGGTAGCGTACAACCTTGCCTTCAACCAAATCTTCTGGGTTAATTTCCGGATTCATAGTATTGCTCAGCCTTTTGTAATCTCCGGTTTCAAAATTATAAGCATACAAATCGCTGGTTTGTTTGGAGCTGCCTACATAGAAAGACATCATTTTTTCCGATCTGGAAATCCGCACGGAAGTGATGTCTCCACTATCAAATTTTGGAAAATCAACGGGTTTGTTATTTTCCATATCTAAAATTTGGATAACATTTTTAGCATCTTCATTAATGCCCACAATCCGGTACTTCCCGTTGTGTGAAAAATAAGCATAGACGATGTCCCATTCTTCTTGTAGCACTTTTTCTTTTTTGCCATCTGCAATATTATATTTCATCAAATACTGGAACTCCGCCCCACCATCCGTGAGGTAATAAAGGGACTTGTTATCGACACTAAAATCGGCAGGAGAATGTCTGGCCTGATCAGTAGATATTTTTGTAAGTTTTTTGTTTTTAAGATTATAAATAAACAAATCGGAATCGTTGCTGTTGATGGGTTTGCCCAAGGCGAGGTATTGTTTGTCGTTAGAAAGCCCTCCAATGGAGTAACTGCCCTGATTTTCGAAAATCATCTTAGGCTTGTATGTTTTTATATCCATTTCATATAAATCCATTGCCCGTTTGTCCCTTTTGTTGGATTGATAGAAAAAGCTTTTGCCATCGTGTGCCCAACCGAAGAACGTTGCCCTCGCGGTGGAGTCTGGTGTTAGGGCTTTGATGCTGCCATCTTCTTCCCTGAGGTAAATATTATAAATTTCATTGCCACCGTTATCGCTGAGATATAGGATACGGTTATCTTCTGGGAAGTAGGACATGGGGCGAACGGTTTCCTTGGAATTGGTCAGGGCAATCGGTTTGCCTCCGGTTACGGGTTGTGCGTAAGCATTGATGATGCCAGATTCGTTATTGCCAATTAAGATATTTTTATCATCATGGGAAAAGGAGCCGCCATAGATTTGGGTATTGTCCATAAATTGCTTTATGGTATACTGTTTGGGCAATTTGACATCGGTCGTTTGTTTTTTTTTGGAATCATCCTGCTTACAGGCAAAAGCGAGCAGCATTAGAATGAGGAGGGGGAAGGTGTTTTTCATAATAAAAGAGGGTTATAAATTTAGGGTACAGCTTCAAACTGCACCCTAAATTTAGAAAAGGAAATTTTTTTACCAAAAGTAAAAAAAGAATAAAAAAAAAATTAAAAAAACAGACCAACAGGAGAGGGAGAAGGATGAAAAAGAAGAAAAATAGGGTGAAAATCATGAAAAAGGTCTAAAAAAGGCAAAAAAAAGCCCGACAGATGTTGTCTGCCGGGGATTCCTCGTGATTTTATACACAAGGTTGCCTCCTATTTCCTAGTTTTAATATCTTGCAAATATCGTTCCAATTCTGGTTCTGAGAACACTAAAACTTCTCTAGGCTTACTTCCATTGGATGGACCGACGATGCCAAGGGCTTCCATTTGATCCATAATTCGACCCGCACGATTGTATCCGAGCTTCAAACGACGCTGTATCATGGAGGTCGAACCGTGTTGATTTTGAACGACTAAACGGGCAGCATTTTCGAGCATATCATCCAAATCACCCAATTTGACACCGCTGTTGCCATGTTCTTCATCATCCCCTTGGAATTCTGGGAGGAAGAATGGAGTAGGGTAACCTTGTTGAGCAGATATAAAATCAATAACTTTTTCTACTTCTGGGGTATCTAGGAATGCACATTGTATCCGAACGAGGTTACTGCCATAAGAAAGCAGCATATCTCCACGCCCGATCAACCGATCTGCACCTCCGGTATCAATAATGGTTCTGGAATCTACCTTTGCTGTTACCTTGTAAGCAATCCTCGCAGGGAAGTTGGCCTTGATGACACCCGTGATAATGTTCACGGAAGGCCGCTGCGTAGCAATAATCAAGTGTATCCCAACAGCCCTAGACAACTGGGCGAGTCTTCCAAGCGGTACCTCCACTTCTTTTCCGGCAGTCATAATCAAATCGGCAAACTCATCCACTACAAGCACGATAAAGGGGAGGAACTTATGGCCTTTTTGTGGGTTGAGTCGTCTAGAAACAAACTTCTCATTGTATTCCCGAATATTTCTGGATTGTGCTTTTTTCAACAAACTATACCGTTGATCCATCTCAATGATGAGCGAGTTCAAAGTATGCACTACTTTCGTGGTATCGGTAACGATAGGCTCGTCCAATCCTGGCAAGTAGGCCAAGAAATGATTCTCAAGTGCGGCATAAGGGAAAAGCTCGACCTTTTTGGGATCAATCATCACGAATTTGATCTGAGAAGGGTGCTTTTTATAAATCAAGGACATTAAAATAACATTAATACCCACAGATTTTCCCTGTCCGGTTGCCCCTGCAATCAGCAAGTGCGGCATCTTGGCCAAATCGGCAACAAAAACTTCATTACTAATGGTTTTTCCAAAAGCAATCGGCAAGTCCATTTTTGCCCGCTTGAATTTATCGGAAACGAGCACTTCCTTGAGGGAAACGATTTGCTTGGCCTTATTCGGTACCTCGATACCGATGGTGCCTTTGCCCGGAATCGGGGCAATAATCCGTATCCCCAATGCAGCCAAACTCAGGGCGATGTCATCTTCCAAGTTTTTAATTCTGGAAATCCGAACACCGGGTGCTGGGACAATTTCGTATAAGGTAACCGTCGGCCCGATAGTCGCCTTGATTTTGATAATTTCAATCTTGTAATTGAGCAAGGTTTCGATAATCTGATCCTTGTTGGCTTCCAGCTCTGCCCGATCAATCTCTACCTTGCTATCTTCGTAGCCCTCCAGTAAAGCGAGGACAGGGTGTTCATAAGAAGAAAGCTCCAAGGTCGGGTCATAGGGTTCCGTATGTATCTGGTTGTTCTCCGCAATTTGCATCTCTGCCGGTGTCAAATCCGTATTGAGCGGCAACTTAGATTGCACGCCATCTGGAGCAGGCACCGCCGGCTCTTCCGATACCGGTTCTGGTTCAGGAGCAGCAATTTCCAAGGCATCATCTCCCATACGAAGGGCTTGTGGTTTGGCTTTTTTCTTAGCCGCTTCCAGTTTTTTAGCCATTTCCTCCTTGGCGAGCTCCTCCGGTGTTAGAGAAAGCTCCGGATTGGTAACCTGTACGGGTTTTGGTGGTGCTTCGGCATTTTCCGCATCCGTTTCGTTTTCTGATGCTGCGCTGATGGGATTCTTGCCTTTCCGAGAGCGGAGGGCTGTAGCCGATTTGACTGCCGGAGCAGCTTGGAAAATTTTCCCACTCAACAGGTTTCTAAAAAATTTAGAGAACCCATATTTTACGGAATTAGTGGACATTTCATTGTAGTTGGGGTTGAATGTCCAAGTGATAAATCCGATAATGAGGAAAATAAACAGGGCAATCATGCCTGCGGTTCCGACAAATCTACTCAACCAATTGCAGATGCTATCTCCAAAAGCGCCTCCCCAGGGAAAATCCGAGTTGGGAAAAGCAAATTCCAGAAAGACGGCACTGAAAAGGAGAAACAAGAAAGCATACCAGATCGGTGTAACGAAGCTGATCGTAGGTCGGGTTTTCATCAAAGTAATACCAAGAATGGCAAATACAGCAACAAAAATATAGGACGGTAGCCCGAATCCCCAATAGAAAAATAGGTTGGAAACTATGGCCCCAAGCCTGCCCAACCAGTTGGCCACTTCCATATCTCCCTGAAACAACAAAGACCAAGAGAACCGCAAAACGCTGTCCTGGTCGATTTGCCAAGTGAAGAGGTAGGAGGTGAATGCTATGAATAGGTAAATAGCGAAGAAGATGAGGAATATCCCAAGTAGTTTTGGAATCCTTTCATCATTTTTACCCATTTTAAAGGACAATTGTTTGCCTTTAGTCTTTTTACTTGTAGCCATTTAGAAATGAAAGTGCTTTTTAAGGCAAAAAAAATAATAAATGTATAACTTTTATTTGCCTAAGTGTTTTCTTTAGTAACGTTTAAAAAATTAGTTTCCCGTCTGGTTGCCGGACAGGGACGTTTAGTATTTTGAATGATTGACCGCTGAGGGCCTACTTACTGTTGTCCCTGTCTGCGCGTCCCGCAGGAACAGGCAGGCTTTTAATTTTTTACTTGATACATAGTGTAAGGACAAAATTAGTGATTATAAATTGGAATAGCGAATATTAAGCGGCAATCTTGTTGTAGAAGCGTACAGGTTTGTTTGAAAATTGGATGGATGAGGTATATTTTATGTTAATGTTGGGTTTTTGTATAGTGCGCATGAAGCCTCGATTCCATGTAACCAAGAACTAAATATGAAGTACCCGAACATCAATAATCAATACATTTTATGACTGTTTCCCTAGCTGATTTGTGTGGCGGGATCAGGTAGGCAATTCAAAAATAACCATGGCTTTATATTCCGTCAATATAACTTCGTGCCCTGCCTGATGAAAAATAGCTGAATCCAAAATGTTGATTATATTAATGTCAGGTACTTATTTTCATTTATAATAAAATTTTCTATCCGCCACAACCGCCACATCCAGCTCCGCAACCAACAGACCCTGAATTATCACTGTCTCCTGTGTTACTCAACCCCATTAAAAAGAAAGCTAAAAAAACAAAAACAAATGGGAAGAAAAATAGCATCCATACAAAGTCTTTATTATACAATAGTAAACCAATTAATGATAAGCCTGTTATCAAGAATGCAAGTTGGGGATGGCTTATCAACCAGTATTTATCCAGATTGATCCTTTTGTAGTTGATGGCCTCAAATCGAGTGGTGCCATCGGGCCATGTTTCTTTTGGCGGTTTTTCGCCAAATTCTTCCTCGTACAGGGAAAAAGTATAATTATAACTATACATGAATGTTGTTTTTTCATCTTCCCCGCCTGCTGTTGGATGATGATGAATGGTTTTTTTTAGTGTTTCTCCACATAGTTTTGTCCAGTAAGATTCGGTATATGCCAAATGTAAGTGCCATGCTTGGTCTACTTCGTCAGATGGCGTAACGGTTTCTTCACTGATACAACACAGGTAGATGAATTTTTTATATTCCAAGATTACTGTTTGTGAAAAGGCCAGTGGCCAGTCATTGTCTCGGGCAAGCCTTTCTGAAAAAGGAAATGCCGATGTAGGATTGTCTATGGCAAAGTTTTTTATAGCTAACCAAAGCGATTCGTTTTTCATTTTTTTATGTTTTTAGATTATCAAATATCTTACATATCACGAGGCATAATTCCAGATAAAAACCAACAATACCAAACAATATTTCTCAATTTTGGTCAATTTGTGTATTTTGTTTGTATTATTGTTATGAAATACATATAAATGAAAACATCACTAGAGATTCTACAGGAAAAATACAACGAACTTCAGGCCCTCAATAATTATAGACAATACCAAATTGCAGAGATGATCGGGCGAGATCCGGGGCAACTTTCGAGAGTGCTGAAAGGGGAGGGGAACGAGGAAGTCCGGAGGCGATTTACTACCGTATTGGAAATGGCAATCGAAGGGCATAGGCTGAGGGAGCAGGTAGCGGATTTTGAGGAACAAGCTGAGCAAACAAAAAAGCGATTGGAAGACAAGAAGATACCAAAAAATCCAGAGGCTGATGATAATGGCGGTTCATTCAAACCAACCCGTCGAGATGTAATTGTTGGAGGAGGTATGGCCGTGGCGACTATGTTGCTCCCGATGCTATGCACGGGATTCCGTAAGGAACATTTAACCATAAGGTGCAACTATCATCCAGATGACCCGGTATTGGGAAACAATGAATTTATAAACAAATGGATCAAAGAAATAGAAGAACTGGCTCCTGGGAAAATTGAAATCAAAAATCCCGAAAAGAAAACTCCGGATGATGTTTATGACAGATTCAAAAGAGCTGATGATGGATATGATATGCTTCATACGGTAACTTACTACCAAGATGCCGATAAGTACTTAACCATATTTGCATCCATCCCTTTTGGTATGGACAGTACCTGTTTTGATGCTTGGTTCTATTCAGAAGGACAGCAAATTTTAAGGGATATACAATCAAAAACGGACAAGTTTGAATTACTCCCGTTGGGGAATACAGGCCCGCAAGCAGGGGGATGGTTTTTCCCTGAAATCCCTAATAATAAGAAATCGTTCAAAGATTTTGAAATGCGTATATATGGCTTGGGAAAAGAAGTTGTAGAAATGCTCGGAGCTGATACCATTGATGGTTTTTTGTCTGCCGAAGAGGTGAAAAAAAGAATAATAAAGAATATAGGGTTAAATAAAAAGTTTGGAATCGAATATATTAATGGCCATGTAGATAGTGCAATAGGCTATGATCGTATCGCTAAACAACATAATGGGATATTTGTAAAAGAAGGCTGGCAGGAACCGGGAACGGTTTGGAGTTTATTGGTAAATAAAGAAGCTTTGGCAAAATTTGAAAAAGTCGGCATAAAGATGGAGCATCTAGAGGCCATTACTATGAAATATCATCGACTCATTACCGATGCTTATATCACAGCAGGAAAAAAGAAATTAAGGGAATGGGAAGGCCAAGAGCAAAGAGGGACGTTAGGGTTTATCATGAAAGAAAAATTTCCTGATGAGTTACTAAACGAGTTAAAGGAGAAAACTCGCAAGATCGTTCAAAATGATATAGATCGGGGAGATGGTCGCCCAACCCCTTTTGGAAGGCTTTTTACAAGCTATGCAGACTTTTATGAAATATGGACAGGCCGTTCATTTTGGAAATTGTAAGCTAAACATTCTTAGACATCATAAAAAACGAGCAGTAATATCAATTACTGCCCGTTTCGGATTTCTAGTATTTTGTATAAAAACGTAGAAACACAATGCATTGTGTTTCTACGTTTTTACAGGATTATTAATTAAACCTTCCCCCCTTATGCTTATCCTGCCACTTCTCCAATTTTTTCCAGTTCCCGGCAGCGGCCATTTCTGCCTGTAGTGGCCAAGAAGCCGGATCATGCATCCGGTAACGATCTCCGGCCGCTTCAAGAAGTTGCTTGATGTATAGCGGGCTAGAAATAGATAACCGCTTGAACGTTCTGATGCCGGCCGCATTGAGGATGCCTTCGATTTTGGGGCCAATGCCTTCCACTTTTTTCAAATCATCCACCTCGTAATAGGTAATTTCCAATTTCCAAGCACGGAGTTTTCCGGTGTCCTTATCGGCAAAATCTTTGACTTGCAATTTCCACTTGCCGGCCGTTTTTTGACCAATTAAATCTTTTAAAACATCCTTGGAGCTATACGACTTTTTCAGGTTGCTGGTACTGCCGCCTTCTCTATCGTGGACAACGATCGTTTTCCTGGATGGAGATACCAGTTGCACATGCAAATCCCCTTTGTAAGGATGCTTAATATCAACTTTCAGCTTGATGTCTTTTATAACACCGGCATATTTAACCACCTGAATACTGGTCAAGCCATTCGGGTCTTTATCTGGAATAAAGATTTCAGATTTTTTTTGTTTACTACAATCCAATTCCATGCCCCAAGAAAAAATCTTTCCCGCGTTATCCGATTGATTTTTGACTTTCAGTTCCCAATCCCCTTGGGTTTTTTCATCCAGCAATTTTTTAATATCCTCTCCTTTAAAAGACTTCTGGATATTTCTACTTTTGCCTTCTTGCTTTTGCAAGGTGATGGCCTTGCCAGAAGGCGCAATCAGCCGGAGCGACAAATCTCCACTATTGGCATGCCGGATATCTACCGTGACTTTTAGGTCTTGTACCGTTCCATTGTGTGCAACAGAGATGATGCTGGAACCGGATTTCTCAAAAGTCTCTGGGATAAGGTTTTCTTTCTGTAGTAACATTTAATGAAAAGTTTGCTTGTTTAAAATCTGTGGCGCAAATAGCGTTATGATAAAAATGAAAGGGCTTATTTTACAAAAAATACAATTTAAAATTATAGCAACTTCTATGTGAATTTTTAGATATGAGTTCCATCGGAACGACATTTCATTGCCAGACATGCAAATGTCTGGAACGTAAGAAGTGCAAAATCGAAAATAAAAATAAACAATTTTCCCTAAAAAAGAAAATGCATGCAGCATTGAAGTAAAAATGCTGCATGCGTTTATTAAAATTATTATTCTTTTCTACCGCCGTTCAATTCATCCTGTAGTTTTTCTAACTCTTCCCATTTCCCTTTGGCCGCCATACGACTTTGTCTGGCCCAAGTGCCTGGATCGTGCATTCTGAAACGTGGCCCAGCATCTTCCAAGATTTGGCGAAGCACCCCGACTTTACTATCGGCCAGTTGTTGCCAAGTCATGATACCTGCATTGTTGAGCAGTTGTTCAATTTTTGGCCCGATGCCTTCAATTTTCTTCAAGTCATCTTTCTTTGCCTTTCCTGCGCCGGCTTTTTTCTTTGTACTGGCTTTGGCTTTTGTTTCGCTAGCGCCACCACCTTTCAATAATTTCTTAGCCTGAGCAACCCACTTGTCGCGCTTAATTCTACCCGGGAAGAACTCGATAGCCGTATTCACAACATCCATGTCCTTAGCATTAAAGTTTGCAATTTGACGGAAGGTGTAAATGCCTATGATGTTCAATTTCATTTCC